>CAVIVK010000316.1:0-6274 GCA_963645975.1 Bifidobacteriaceae bacterium
CAACACATCGTCGCTATGGCAGGCGGCAGCGGCATCACGCCGTTCCACTCCATGGCGTGCGCCATTGCCGACGGCATTGAGGACTTTGATCTCACCATTCTCTACGGCAACCGCACGCGCGAGTCCATTTTGCTGCGCAATGAGTTGGACGCCGTCGCGGCACGCTCGAACGGCCGCGTGAAGATCGTCCATGTGCTCTCCGATGAAGAGGGCGAAGGCTATGAGCACGGCTTCATCACCGCAGAGCTCATCAAGAAATACGCAGGAGAAGGCGACTATTCTCTCTTCCTCTGCGGTCCGAAAGCGATGTATGCTTTTGTCGACACGCAGATTGCAGCGCTCGGCCTTCCCCGCCGCCGCGCCCGCAAGGAGCTGTATGGCGATTACGGCGATCCCGCGCGCAATGCCGCTTATCCCGACGCTGCCGCCGGAAAAACCTACACCATCACCGTTTCTGTCCGCGGCGAAATGCAGACCGTTTCCTGCCGTGCGGATCAAACGCTGCTCTCCGCCATGGAGCAGACAGGCATCAAAGCCCCGTCCCGCTGCCGCAGCGGCGAGTGCGGCTGGTGTCACTCCCTGCTGCTCTCCGGCGAGGTGTTCGTCCCTGCCGAGGCGGACGGCCGCCGCGAAGCGGACAAGAAGTTTGGCTGGATCCACCCCTGCTGCACCTATCCGCTCAGCGACGTATCGCTCGACGTCCCGGCGCTTATTTAAAGGCTATTCCTTTATAATACGGCAGACCGCCGCGTTTCTTTTCGAAACGCGGCGGTTTTTGAATTTATTATGGTGCGATATCCGCAAGACCCTGCGCGGGACACCGGCATTTCCCGGGAATCCCCCGGTTTCACGGATGAGTTCCCAAATTTTTCGTTATCACTATAACGATGCAAACTATTGGACAGTTCTCCCGCCTTTTTGTATCATTTCAACAGAGTAAGCCGGGCAAAAACCTTGATCCGGCAATAGAATTAATAAAGGGATGAGAGATATGTCAAAAACCTTGCGATCCAAAGACACTTCCTACTACATCAAAAGTCTCATCGGTATCGTGATCATGTTCGGCTTCGGCTATCTGCCGCCGATCGCCGGGATCACACCGATGGGCATGCGCGTGCTGGGCATCTTCATTGCCATGATCTATCTGCTCTGTGCGGTAGATATCATCTGGCCGAGTATGCTCACCGTTATTGCGCTGGGTCTCTCCGGCTACTGCTCCGTCGAGGACGCCATTGCCGCAGGCTTCGGCAGCGACATCGTCTGGATGATGCTCATTCTGCTGGTGCTGGCTGAGGGCATTGCTTCCAGCGGTCTGGGCGAAGTGATAGCGCGCTGGATCATCACCCGCAAATTCCTGAACGGCCGGCCGATGCTGTTCACCTTCATGTACATCGTGGCTTTCGGCATCTGTGCCCCGCTGGTCACCTCCAACGTAACGGTCGTACTGTCCTGGACGATCTTCTACTATATCGCGGAATACGCCGGATACAAGAAGGGCGAGCGCTACAGCACGATGCTCATCCTCGGAAGCTTCCTGACCTCCATCATGTACGAAGGTCTGTTCTCCTTCCAGAGCTGGCTGCTGGCTCTTTCGATGACTTTCCAGGAAATGACCGGCATTCCCTTCAACCATGTTATGTACTTCTGCCTCGGCTTCATCGTGCTGACGCTGATGGCCGCGCTGATGGTCCTTGCCATGAAGTACATCTTCAAGTGCGATTTTGACAAGCTGAAGAGCATCGACGTTACTACGCTGCGCAACAGCGAACAGAGCCACCTCACCAAGCAGCACAAGGGCTATCTCATCTGCTTCGCGCTGATCGTGTTCTACATCATTGGTACTAACGTGTTCCCCGAAGGCAATGCCATCCGCACGTTCCTCACGAACGTGACGCAGGGGGGCTGGTTCACCATCATCTTCTGCGCCGCGATCATCCTTCGTCTGGACGGCCGTCCGCTGCTCGACTTCCCCGTCGTTGTCAAGGAAGGCGCCAACTGGAACATTCTTCTCATGTGCGCTGCCGTTATCCCCACCGCCCGTGCGCTGACCTCTGACGGCACCGGTATCAAAGACGTTCTGAACTCCCTGCTGGCTCCCATGCTGGGCTCCCTGCCTCCCATCTGGTTCATCGTTGTGGTGCTCGTTGTGATGCTGTTCCTGACGAACGTCGGCAGCAACATGGCAACGGCGCTCGTCATACTGACGATCGTGGTGCCTATCAGCGAGCTCTACGGTCTCAATACGATGGTCATCGCTATGGCGATCGTGCTGACTGGCAACATGGGCTTCATCCTCCCCGGTTCCTCCGGCATGGCTTCCTACATTTACAGCAACGACTGGCTGACCACCAAGGACATTTACAAGTACGGCCTTGTTTACTGCGTCTGCTTCATTCTTCCGGCTATTCTTGTCTACTGCGTTGCCAACGCCATTCTCTGATCAATCCCCCTGCCTGTCAGCAAGTTCTGCATAAAACTCCTTGATTGCATCAAGCGCCGCACGCTCTGTGACTGTCAGCATACTGTATTTTTCGTATAACAGATAATTTGTCAATTGAGTCTCAAATCCGGTAACGGGGATCTGGCGAATGCTGCCGTTGGCCTTGTGCTCATCGCCCAGCAGAGCGATCCCCGGTACCAGAGCGATGGCGCTGTTCTTCGCCACAGCCCACTTGACGGTGGAAATGTCGTTAAAGATGGCAAACGTGTGAAAACGCCGGATCATCGGTGCGATGTGCCGGTCATGGAACGACGGATACACATGCGTAAAGGCCAGCCGCTCATTGGTAAGTTCTTCAATATCCACGCTTTCGCGGTCTGCGTACGCGGACTGCCCTGAGACGATCAGGTAAAACCGGTCGTCATACAGCGGTTCGATCTCAATGCCATGACGAACCATTTCATGGTGAATATCGATCAAAGCGCTGTTCTCCGCCGCGACCGCAATGTGGGTAATGCCTTCGCTGATGGCGTTGAACGTCCGGTTGTACGGCAGCTCGTGAATCTGGAGTGAAACGCCCGGATGCTCTGCTGCGAATCGCTGATCCAGATAAACGGATAAAGCAGGCGCTACCGATGGATAGGCTGCCACATTCACGATCCGCTGCTCAATGGTGTTGGCATCCAGCATATTATGAAGCTCCTCATTTTTTGCGAGGATCTCCTTGATGATCTCCAGCGCCTGCTGCCCCTCCGGTGTGACCGTGATTCCCTTGTGTGTCCGCTTGAAAAACGTAATGTTCAGATCCTTTTCCAGCGATGCAATAATGGCGCTGAGACTGGTCTGGCTGAGATACAGCTTTTTGGCCGCAGCGGAAATGGACTTGCTGTTAGACACCTCCACCAGATATTGCAAATACTCTACGTGCATACCGGATACCTCCCCGAAAATCGAACCATTCCTCCCTATTGTAAATCATTTTCCTGCTCTTTGTAAAGCGTACCTCTTATTATTCCATAAAGGAGAAAACTGTTATGAAACGCTATACGCAGATTCTGGCCGATTATCTTTCCAATTTGAAGTATGAGGATATTCCCCCCGAGGTGCTGGAGAGAGCCAAGCTTGTCACTCTCCACACCGTCGGCGCCGCCATTTCCTCCCTGCGCTCCAAGTCGGCACAGGATATCATCCGCATCGCTAAGGAGCTTGGCGGCGGAAAGCTGGAAGCCACCATCATTGGCGACGGAACCAAGGTCGGTGTAGCCAACACCGTTCTGGCCACCGGTACGATGGCCGATCTTCTGGACTGGGAAGACTGCGCATGGACGGGTCACCCTTCCGCAGGTGCCGTGCCCACCACGCTGGCTGTGGCGGAAGCGCTGCACAAATCCGGCAAGGATTATCTGACCGCGCTGGTCGGCTGCTACGATGTGTACCAGCGTGTGGCTATGGCTGTACAGCCCTCCGACGAGCGCTTTGAGCAGGGCTGGGGTCTGCATTGCTGGCAGATTTTCGCCCCCACCGCCGCCTCCGGCAAGCTGATGGGCATCAAGGGCGACAAGATGAACCAGCTGCTCGGTACCGCGGCGCACATGACGCCGGTAGCCATCAATGTAATTCACTCCAGCTTCAGCGATTTCTATCACTTCACCCACGGCCTGACCGCGCAGCTCGGTGTTGAGTGCGCGCTGATCACCGATGCCGGTATCTCCACCCTGATGGACTCGCTGGAAGCCGACGGTGGCTACTACAAGGGTGTTTCCGACCAGTGCGATTGGGACTGGTACGACAAAGATCTGGGGAAGCGCCACATGATCATGGAACTGATGATGAAGAACTGGCCAGTCAACATGTGGATTCAGACACCGATGGATCTTATCGACAAACTCTACCGCAAGCATCACTTCAACGCGGACGACATCGAGAGCATCGAAGTTTCTCCCTATATCCCCGAGCGCAGCGAGGATGCTCCCGCCGACGGCTATGCTTCGCTCGTGCGCGCGCAGTTCTCCATCCCGTTCTGCATGGCCATGTATCTGAAGGGGCCCAAAGTCGGTTACGACTGGCTGGATGCAAAGTATCTGAACGATCCTGAAATTCTGGAAGTTGCCTCCAAGGTGCACGGCGTTGGCGAAACCTCCCTGATCTCCCACAACTTTGAGAAGTTCCAGCAGGGCTCCTACCCCGAATACTCCATGAAGATCACCATGAAGGACGGCACCGTGTACGAGGAGACCATGCGTTATCCCAAGGGTCACCCGCAGAACGACTACACCCGTCAGGAGTGCATCGACGTGTTCAAGCTGGCGACGGGCGATGTGATGAGCGAGGAGAAGCAGAACGCTCTGTGTGACTTCATCTTCAACATTGAAAACGTCGAGGATATGAGCGAGGTCGCCAAGTATATCACCCTGTGATCCCCTGATTTTCATCAGAAACGAGATCAATGATAGGAAGGCCGGTCTTGGTCAGACCGGCCTTTCCGTTTCAACCGAAGCAAGGAGGAAAAAATATGTTGTATTGGCGCGCACAGATTGGCCTCATCTCCCCCGGCACGGGCCCGAACATGGAAAGCGATTTCCACCGTTTTCTGCCGGAAGGCGTAGGCATCAACACGACCCGTATCCCCTACGAAGGGACGCCGACTCCTGAGGGACTGTTGGACATGGTCTCCCATCTGGAAGAGACGTCCAAGATTTTCCGCGGCTCGCCGCACGACTGCGTTATGTTCGGTTGCACCTCCGGCAGTTTGATTGGCGGCCCGGGGTTTGACCAGAAATGCATCGATGTGATTGAGAAGGCTAGCGGAAGCCCCGGACTGACCACCAGTAGTGCGCTGGTAGAAGCATTCAAAGCGATGGACCTTCATAACGCCGCGGTTATTACCCCCTACCCCGACAACACTAACGAGGCGGAGCGGGCATTTCTTGAAGCCAACGGCGTGCATGTGACCAACATCAAAGGCATGGTCTACCCGGAGGACGATATTGCCGAGATCCAGCCCAGCCTTGTATATCAGCAGCTTCGCAAGCTGGATAAGACTGGCGCGGATTGCCTGTTTATCAGCTGCACCGGTTTGAATGTACTCGATCTGATTCCGCTTGCCGAGACAGATTTCGGTCTTCCGGTGCTCACCAGCAATCAGGTCACGCTGTGGGGCGCGCTGCGCCATTCCGGCGTAGGCACCCGCATTCCGGAGCTTGGCAAGCTGTTTACGATCTGATTTTTCAGAAAGGAGTTGTTATCCCATGATCCATAATATTACCGTCATCGGCGGTGGTTCTACCGGTTACGCAGCCGCCGCTTTCTTTACGGCAAAGGGCTTTTCTGTCACGCTGTGCGATGATGAACGCTTTGCGCCGATCCTTGAGGATGTGAAAAAAGCCGGCGGCATCCTGCTGCGCGGCCGTGCCGGCCACGGCTTTTATACGCCGGCCGCCGTGACGACCGATCACCGGAAGGCCTTGGAAGGCGCCGAGCTCATCATGTTCTGCGTTCCTGCCGTCCGTCAGGAGGAAGTAGCCCGCAATATCGCGCCGTTTCTTATTCCGGGTCAGCACATTCTGCTCTCTCCGGGCAATCTGGGCTCCTTTGCCGTTCGCCGCGTGCTGACGGAGCATGGCATCGACCCTGAGGCCAACATGATTGCCGAACTGGAAGGCAATCTTTGCCCCTGCCGAATCAGCGCACCGGCCGAAGTAACGGTCGGCTTGCCGATCCGCACCAAGCGTGTGGCCGCGCTTCCCGCCCGGAAAACAGCAGATTTCATTGCCTTTGCTAAGGGCGTGCTGGATTTCAAGGCAGATGCCCATGTGTTTGAGGGCGCTCTGCTTT
>CAVIVK010000317.1:0-6225 GCA_963645975.1 Bifidobacteriaceae bacterium
CTTTTCGATTAGCGTGAGCACGTCGCCCATGCCGAGAATGCGGCTTGCCATACGGTCGGGGTGGAAAACCTCAATAGCGTCGAGCTTTTCGCCGACACCGGCGAACTTGATGGGCTTGCCCGTCACGGCCTTGACGGAGAGCGCCGCGCCGCCGCGGGCGTCGCCGTCGAGCTTGGTGAGCATCACGCCGGTGATGCCGAGCGCCTCGTCAAAGGCGGCGGCGGCGTTTACGGCGTCCTGACCGGTCATCGCGTCCACAACGAGCAGGATCTCCGCCGGTTCGGTTTCGGCCTTGATGCATCGCAGCTCGTCCATGAGCGCTTCGTCGATGTGGAGGCGGCCTGCGGTATCGAGAAATACGAGATCGTTTCCGTGGCGGCGGGCATGGTCGATGGCGTGCTTTGCAATTTCCACCGGGTCGCCCTGGCCTTCCTCGTATACGGGCAGATCAAGCTTTTTGCCGACGGTTTTGAGCTGATCGATCGCGGCGGGACGGTATACGTCGCACGCGACGAGCAGGGGACGCTTGTTCTGGCTCTTGCGCATGAGCGCGGCGAGCTTTGCGCCGTTCGTGGTTTTACCGGCGCCCTGCAGGCCGACGAGCATCACAACGCTCGGAGACTTGGAGCCGATGTTGAGCTTCTGGCTCTGCCCGCCCATGAGCGCGCACAGCTCCTCGTTGACGATCTTGATGACCATCTGCGCGGGGGAAAGGCTCTCGAGCACGTCCGTGCCGACGGCGCGCTCGCTGACGGATTTCACAAAGTCTTTGACGACCTTGTAGCTAACGTCGGCCTCCAGCAGCGCGAGACGCACCTCGCGCATCGCTTCCTTTACGTCCGACTCCGAAAGACGGCCCTTGCCGCGGAGCTTTTTGAATACGTTATTGAGTTTGTCGGAAAGGTTTTCAAATGCCATGTCCCAGCTCCTGTAATGTGGCGGCGATTTCGCGCGTTAAGCTCTGCGCGGCGCCATCGGTCATGGTTTCGAGCCGCGCGAGCTTTTCCTGCGCCGCGGCGAGAATGTCCCGCTCGGCGGCAAAGCGCGCGACCAGCCCGGTTTTCTCTTCAAACCGGCGCATCGTCTCCTCGGCGCGGCGGATGATGTCCCACACGCTCTGCCGGGAAACGCCCTCGCTCTGCGCGATCTCGGCAAGAGAGAGGTCTTCATTATAATGCAGGTCAAAATACTCGCGCTGCTTTTCGGTGAGCAGCTCGCCGTAAGAGTCAAAGAGCATTGTGCGAAAGAGCGCTTCTTCCATACTCTCTGCCTCCCTCTGTCAAGGATTTTTCCCTGTCACCGGCACATTATACCCGCACGGGATGAGCCTGTCAAGGCTTTTTCGCTGACAGGGAAGAAAAAACGCATATCGCACCGCGCTTCGGGGAAAAATGTTCCGTAAATGTTTTGTATTAAATGTCATGCTTTGGAGGCGGATGCTATGGAAACGGTCACGATTGCGCTCGGAGAACTTGCGCACTATGCCGAGAGCACGGCGCGAACGATGCCCGTGACGGGCGTGGTGCCGCGCACCGTGGCGGAGGATCAGATCCGGTACGCGCTCCGGGCGCTGCGCGGTGCGCGGCGGCGGATGGAATCGGGCGCGGACGCGCCGGATGGCGGCGCGCGGTGGCTGCTCGATAATCTCTGGCTGTGCGAGCGGGAGGGAGCCGCTGCGCTTGCTGCGTTCCATGCCGCCGGGCGGCTTCGCACAACGTGCGAGGGGGCGCTCGTTCCGGCGCTTTGCCGGGTGCTGCTCGCCTCCGGCGGCGGGCGCGTGGACGAGGAGCGCCTCGCCGTGTTTCTCGAAGGGTTTCAGCGGAAAACGCCGCTCACCGGGCGCGAGCTGGGGCTGCTCGGCGCGTCGCTGCGCGCGGCGGTGCTCGCCCGGCTCGCGCAGCTCTACCGCGGCGATACGCCGTCCGGCAGCACGGCCGCCCTGCATTTCACAACGCTGCGGCACATCGCCTCGCTCGATCTGGGTGCGGTGCTGGAGGAGGCAGACGCCGTGGAGCACATCCTCCGGCGCGACCCGGCAGGGGTGTATTCTCTCATGGACGAGCGCAGCCGCCGGGACTATCGCGCGCGTGTTGAAACGCTCTCACGCCGGAAAAATCGGAGCGAAGCGCGCGTCGCGGAGGAGGCGCTGCGTCTTTCGGAGCGCGCCGAGGGCGTCCGGCGGCGGCACATTGGCTACTGGCTCTTTGAAAATCCCCTCGGCACAGGTGTGCCGCGAAAAACGGGCGCGGCGTACATTCTCGCAAACGTCCTTTTCACGCTTGCGCTCTCCGCCGCGCTTGCGTTCTGGACGCGAAGCGTTCTTACGGCGGCGCTCTCACTCCTGCCGGTTTCGGAGATTGTGAAGAGCGTTTTTGACCGCGCGCTGCTCCGCGCCGTGCCGCCGCGCCATATGCCGCGGCTCGCGCTGCGGGACGGCGTCCCGCCCGAGGGGAAGACGGTCTGCGTGCTCTCCATATTGCTCACGGGGGAGAAGGCGGCGGACGGCGCGTTCCGTCGGCTCGAGGAATTTCGTGCCGCTTCCCGCGAGTGCGGGGAAAACCTTCTCTTCGGTCTTTTGTGCGATCTGCCGGAGAGCGGCGAAACGCTCTCGCACGCCGACCGCGCGCTGCTCGACGATGCCGCCGCCAAAATGGACGCACTCAACGCGCGCTGCGGCGGAGGCTTTTATCTCTTCACGCGCGACCGGCTTTTCAGCCGCGACAGCGGCAAATTTGCCCCCTGGGAACGGAAACGCGGCGCAACGCTGGAGCTGTGCCGCCTGCTCGCCGGGGAGGAGACCGGCCTTCGCGTCCGCGCCGGAGATGCATCCATGCTGCGCGGCACGCGCTATATCCTCACGCTCGACGCCGACACGCGGCTCGAGCCGGAGAGCGCCCGAGAGCTGATCGGCGCGGCGCTCCACCCGCTCAACCGCCCGGCGGTCGATCCGAAGAAGGGCATCGTTTTTCGCGGCCACGGCGTGCTGCACCCGCGCATCGCCGTATCGCTCGAGAGCGCGTACCGGAACGATTTTGCGCGTCTTTTCGCCCCCGCGGGCGGCGGCGACCCCTACGGCTCGGACACCGGAGAGGTGTATATGGACGCCTTCCAAAGCGGCGGCTTTGCCGGAAAGGGGCTCATCCACGTGGGGGCATATCTCGCGTGTCTGGGAGATCGTATCCCGGAAGGACGCGTATTGAGCCACGATGCGCTCGAGGGGGCGTTCCTCCGCGGCGGGTACGTGAGCGATGTGGAGCTGACGGACGGCTTCCCCTCCGGCGCGGTGAGCTATTTTGCCCGCGCGCACCGCTGGAGGCGCGGCGATGTGCAGAATCTGCCGTGGCTTTTCCGGCGCGGGAGGGCGCTGCCGCCCATCGAGCGCTGGCGGCTTTTTGATTCCTTCCGCCGCGCGCTGCTGCCGGTGGGGCTTTTTGTCTCGTTCGGTGCGTGGTTCCTTGCTCCCCATGCAGCCACGCGCGCCGCGGCGCTCTGTGCGCTGCTCGTTTTGGCTTTGCCGGTGATCCGGTACTGTCTCGGCGTTCTCTTTCGCGACGGACGCGAGGTGCGCTACAAAAGCGCAGCGCTGCACGGCCTTGGCGGCGAGCTGACGCGCGCTCTCACGCAAGCGCTTTTCCTCGCGGCGGAGGCATGGACGAGCGCTTCGGCCATTGTCCTCGCACTCTGGCGGATGGGCGTTTCGCACCGGCGGCTGCTCCAATGGCAGACTGCCGAGCAGAGCGAGCGGCGCGCTGTGGGACTTGCCGGTACGTTCGCTGCGCTGTGGCCGGTCGTATACTTTTCCGGGCTGCTGCTCGCTTTTTCGCAGACGTTCGCCGGGCGTGCTGCCGCGATCTGCTGGATCTTCACGCCGCTTTTTGCTCACCGGCTCGGACGGGAGAAAAAGGAAAAGCCGCTCGACAGCGGAGAGCGGGAATTCCTCCTGCGCCGCGCCGCGGAGATCTGGCGGTATTTTCGCGAAAACTGCACGGCAAAGTCGCACTATCTCCCGCCGGACAACGTGCAGCTCTCGCCTCCGGCCTCGAGCGCCGACCGGACGAGCCCGACGAACATCGCCATGGCGCTTGCGGGCGCGCTCTCGGCGCTGGAGCTCGGCATCGCATCGGAGGCTGAGGCGCTCACGCTCTGCGAGAGGATTCTCGAAACGGTTGAGGGCCTGAGCAAATGGAAGGGTCATCTATATAACTGGTACGATACGAAAACGCTCCGCCCCCTTGACCCGGCGTATATCTCGACCGTGGACAGCGGCAACCTTGCCGCGGCGCTCGTCGCCTGCGCTGCGGGACTTACGGCGCACGGCGCGCCAACGCTCGCAAAGCGGGCGAGAGCGATTGCCGCCGCGATGGATTTTCGCGCGCTCTATGATGAGAAACGGCGGCTTTTCCGCATCGGGCTCCTGCCCGGCGAGAGCGCTGCGGCGCAGAGCTGGTACGATCTTCTGGAGAGCGAGGAGCGTCTGACGGCGTATTTCACCATCGCCTCCGGGCAGATCGAGCACCGCCATTGGCGGCAGCTCAGCCGCGCACAGGTCGGCCATCAGGGGCGGCGCGGCATGGTGAGCTGGTCGGGAAGCCTTTTTGAATACCTGATGCCGGAGCTCTTCCTGCCGCTGTACCGCGGCTCGCATCTCTGGGAGAGCGCCCGCTTTGCCGTATATGTCCAGCGGCGTCGCACATTCGGCGCGAAAAAGCTCTGGGGCATATCCGAGAGCGCTTTCTACGCCTTTGACGCCACGGACCATTACCGATACAAGGCGCACGGCTGCGCGCCTCTTGCGCTCTGCCGCGATGGAAGCGGCGAGAGCGTTGTCTCGCCCTACAGCAGCTATCTTTCGCTCTGCGCCGCGCCGCACGCGGCGGTGGAAAACCTCCGGCGCATGGCGGAGGCCGGGCTCTCCGGCCCTTATGGGCTGTGGGAGGCGGTCGACTTTACGTCTTCTCGCACGGGCGGCGGGGCGATCTGCGTCCGGTGCGTCATGGCGCACCATCTCGGCATGAGCCTTTGCGCCATTGCGAACGCGCTGTGCGGCGGCGTTCTGCGCCGGTGGTTTTTGAGCGATCCGGCTATGGCGGCATACACGGGGCTTTTGCAGGAGAAGATTCCCCTCGGCGGGAAGCTTTTGCGCCGCGTTCCGGCGGCCGGAGAGCGGGGAAAGCGCGCCGGGTATGACGTACCCCGCACCGGCGAGGGCGCAGACCCCTTTTTCCCGGACGGCGCGGCGCTTTCCAATGGCGCATACCGTCTGCTCGTAACGGCGAACGGCGCTTCGCGCGCCGCGTGCGGCACGCTCATCCCGTACCGGAGCGCCCGGACGCCGTGGGAGGATGTGTCCGGCATCGCGCTTTGGGCGGAGAGAGGCGGCATCTGCCGGCCGCTTTTGCCGAAACCCGGGGAGAAGAGCGCGCTGCGCTGGCATTTTACCGCCGGGGAGGCGCGCCTCTCGGGACAGAGCGGAGATGTCCTCTGGGATATGCGCTGCACCGTTTCGCGTACGCATCCGGGCGAGCTGCGGCGGCTCAGGCTGCGCTCCGAGAGTGCTGCGCCGGACGCCGTGATTATCGGCTTTGAGCCGGTGCTGCTCGGTGCGCGGGACTATGCCGCGCACCCGGCGTTTGCCCGGCTGGGGCTTTGCACATCGGTGCAGGACGGCGTGCTCATCGTGTACCGCGCACCGCGGGGGAGCCAGAGCGCGCAGTATCTCGCGCTCGCCTGCTCGGGGGAGGCGGGATTTTCCTCCGACTTCCGGCAGTTTCCCGAGCGCGGCGGCGCGGGGGAGTTCCGGGAAAATACGGGCTGGCAGAATGAGCCGTATATCGCTGCGCGCCTGCCGCTGCCGGAAGGGAGCACATGCGAAATTGCGCTTGCGCTCTGCGTTGCCGGAGACGCGGACACCGCCGTGCGCGGCGCGCGGGAGATGCTCGGGGAGACCACCGGCTTTGCCATGGCGGACGCCGCCGCTGCGGTCTGGGGCATGGAGAGCGGCGAGAGCGCCGCGGCCATGGAATATCTCCGCGCGCTCACCTTCCCACAGCTATGCGCCGAGGGGCGCGCCCTGCCGGGCGGGACGCGGGAAGCACTCTGGCGGCTCGGCATTTCCGGCGATCTCCCCGTCATGGTGTTCGACGGCGGGGAAACCGGCACGGAGGCAGCGCTCCAGGAGCTCCGGCGGCACGCGCTGCTCGGCGCGTGCGGCGTGGAGTACGATCT
>CAVIVK010000318.1:0-5813 GCA_963645975.1 Bifidobacteriaceae bacterium
GTCCTTGATATAGGAAGCGTAGTCCTTGAGATACAGTACCCGGCAGAAGCGCCGTCCGAGCTTGAGACGGTCTGCGGTCTTTTCTATACTGTCCGGGCAGATGTAATCCCGGAAGTCGTGGCCTTTCTGCATCATGTCCTTCGCATCAAAGTGAAAGTCCACCTCTTCGCCGACGCGGTAGAAGTCGTGCAGAACGCGCAGGCGCTCGGTGGCGTCCAGCTCCGTACACTTGGCACCGAGGGCGGCAAAGCGGGAGCAGAGATCCGCGCCCGTGCGGGCAAAGTAGGCGCGGGCTTCCTCCACATCCTTTTTGAGCACGGTGACGGTGATGTACTTCTCCTGGATGATGCCGTTGCCCTCCATCGCCTTGTCCAGCAGCATCTGGTTATATTCCCGGCGGTAGATGTCCCGTGCGTCCCCGTGCAGCAGCATGAGGATGTTCTTCTCAAAGTTGACGCGGTTCAGGCGGCGGTTATTGATCGTGATCTTCGCGGTGGCCCCGGCGTCCAGACTGTTCAGCAGCTCGGAGTACAGGAGGAACATGGACTCCTTGTCTGCGCGGCTGGCGACGAGGTAGTTGATGTCCGTGAAGCGGTACATTTTGGAGTACTTGCTGCCAACGAGGAAAATGCCGTCCGGCCAGATGCGCCGGATGGGAATCACATCCTGCACGCGGCGCGGGACGCGGTATTTCTCTTTGTCCTGCTGGAGAAGATTACTGAGGGTCTTTATCATGCCGTTTATAAACCTCCTTTTCATGCGCTTCTATGACGCCTTTCAGCGCCTCGTAATATAGGTTGCTTGGCTGTACCCGGAGGTGCGCCGGTTCCAGAATCTCCGAGCGAAACCATACCAGGAAAAAACGCCCGGCGCTCATGCCGTGGTAGCTGAAAAAGCCCAGCGCGCCGAACGGGGCCGCGGCCAGAATGACGATCCAGCTCAGCATTTCGAGTCCTACATACGGGCGGAGCAGAAAGTACAGCGCTACGGCGACGCCCACGGCCAGCAAAGAAAAAACGAACTGCCGCATGGACAGTCCGAAAAACATGGATTCGGTATAATTGCGAATCTCGCGGTTGATCTTGACTTCCAAAGAGATACCTCCTTTGTTTGGGTATAAGAAAACCGCCTCCCGAGAGGGAGACGGTTGAATGGTTTATAGGGAACTTTTTGGCGAAAAATGCAGCAAAAAGTTCCCTATATCGTCGGAGAAAAATGCGTTAAATCCGGAAACCTCCGCAGAGAGTTTTCCTTGAGACTTTGACTGCTGCCTGCTTATTGCAGACTGGTCAAAAAGTTGATTGCTTCGTAAACGGTTGAGAAAGTCAGGCATTTCTGACAGAGCCAGCGGTTCCGCACATCGGTATCCTCCAAGCCCGGGAGTCCCTGCGGGAGCAAATTGAAAACCGTCTGCTTTGCGTTGACAACGGCCGTCGGATAATTCTTTGCGATTTTCGCTGTTACCGCGGCGTCACCTTTTTGATAATTAGGCTCTTTGGAAAGCAAGTGATCTATGACGCGCTGTTTTTCGGCGACTGTTTGGATCGGCGGCACGTATCTCTCTTCATAATGCAGTAACAGCCAATACTCAATGCAGCCGGTTGTCATCAGAAGGCGAACTTTGATCCCGGACTTTTTTCGCAAGGAGCGAAGACGCTTGATGATCTTCATACGGGCGTCCCACAAACCAATATCCTTTGTTTCTACATCGAAAAAGAACCAAACCTCATCTGTAACTTCTGCATAGTCACGGTAAGCTTTGTCTTTTTTGAATTTATTGTCTGCTTCCTCAAAAAGCCCGGTAGAGCTTGGCCGCTTGATAGACGCGACATCTCTGAACTCTTTTTTCAAAAAGTCTGTGTATGCCTGTTCGCTTTCACCTTCACAGAATACCACAATATATGGCTTTCTTCGTCTGGTGGGACGCGGCATTTACTCCACCTCCTCGATCTCAACATCCGGTATAGCACCGTATTTCCCAACAAGGTAACCTTTCCGAATGTTCTCCGTTGTGCGGGTGGAGAATTCGCTGATGGTGTACAGATCAGAGGCCCCATCCTTATCGCGTTTATCAACAAAATATAGCTGATCCTTCCGCAGGAGCTCCAGATTCATCAACTCGGTATTGTGGGTCGTAAAAACGATCTGGGCGCCATTGGGATTAGAAGCCTTACTCTGAAACTTGGCAATAATATAGTCCACCAGCATCGGGTGAAGCTCACGCTCCAGCTCATCTACCAAAAGAATGCCGCCGGTGTGCAAAGCAGACTCGATCGCCGGAGCCAGCGCCATCAACTTACGAGTACCATCCGACTCGTCGGACAGCTCCAGCGAATAGATTGCCGTCTGCCCGTTGCGGTTTTCTCCCTGGTGGCTGGCTTTTGCGGATACTTCGCCCATTCTCAAATGGATCTCGCTGCGATTTGAAGTTTCAGCAAGGGCATGCATAAACTGCACCAATGCAGCCTTAATCCCATCCGGGATGCTGTCCGGCAAAGGCTCGTCATCCTGAATCTCGTTGCTGTTGAACTCAAACTGCATATCCTGAATGCCCAGATCAGCCGCCTTTGCATAGTCGGAGATTGCCTTCAACATATTCTTGTCTTCTGAATACTCGATCAATTGCTGGGGAATATCCGAATAGTCGCGAGAAAAGAAGATCTGCTCCCGGAACCAGCGCATCGCTGCAACACATGGCGCATCGTTCATGGTACACGCCACAGAGAAAAACAACTGATTGGGGGCGACCATTTCACCAATTAACGCTCGCTTGGCTTTCTCCTCTGTAAAAAAGAAATGCTGCTCTGTGCGGCTAAAGATCAATGCCTTCTGTCTTTTTGGCGCATGGTAAAGATACTCCGAATAGATCTTCTCGCGTGTTGCGGCAAAGCCATACCAGTATTTCACACCGCCGGAAGTGTACTCGAACGCAAATTCTGTGGGCTCATCCTTGGAGTAATCATTCAAAGCAAATGGATTTACTGGCACCACCGCTCGCTCGTGCTGCGTCCGCTGCGCGTTGCGGATAAACTGTACAGCCAGCCAAAACGCCCGAATCACATTGCTTTTTCCGCCGCCGTTTTTGCCGTAAATTGCAATAGCCGGGAGCAGCTTTACTGTAGAGGATAACGGAATCAGGCAATTTTTGAACGAACTCAACCCGGTCGCTTCCATAGAGAGCACGGCCTCATCCCGAAAAGAACGATAGTTTTTGAAGCGGAATTCAATCAGCATTGAGATCACCTCCATTGATATTCGCTCATAGTATAGCACATTTTTGAAAAATACAATACAAAAAATCAAAATATTTGATTTTTTATTTCGCATTTCCTTTTTACGCGTCGTTACAGCCCCATCATCTCCCGGACGATCCGGTCGGCCATCTTCACGGAGCCGACAAGTATGAGCATGTTAAAGATCACCTCGCCGATATAGCTCCACACCATCGTTACCGCCGCGGCATCGGTCTTGACGGTGGGCGGCGACGCGGCGAAGTGAGAGAAGATGATGCAGGCGAGCACAATGATCGCGCCTTCGAGACACACGGCGGCATAGCTTTTGAGAAAGCTCCGGCCCACATTCTGGCTCGGCTCCCCGGCGAAGGAAGAGAGCGGAATGGGCGCAATGGCCGAATACAGGTACAGCTTAAAAAAGCGCCCGTATACCGTCATGATCATCACGAAAGAGAGCACCGTAATGAACAGCCCGCCAATCAGCGTCACCGCCCACAGGGGGATGCTCTCAAAGAGGCCGCAGTCTTCCACCGCGGTTATGATCTCCGGCGGCAAAACGGTTTCCTGCGCAGCGCCGAGACCAGCGGAACCCATGATCGTGGAGATCGCTCCCTGCACGATGCGAAAAAGCGCCATCATAAGCTCCAGCCCGTAGGTTACCGCGCCTTTGGCCAGAGCGAATCGGATGAAGAGCTTCAGCGCGGTTTCCGGACGCCGGGTCTCCGCAAAGGAGCCGCAGGTTTTCATCACGCCCACGACGAAAAACAACACGAGCAGCGCCAGCCCGATGGCCTGCACCGCGCCGTGGATGCCGACGATCACGTTCCAGATTGCGCCGCCCTTGAACTGCTCCGGCGACTGCGTGAGGAGCTGCCAGATCTCTGCCAGCTTTTCGTTCCACGTCTCCAGAGCGTTTTCGAGGTTTTGTACGACCCAGTTATCACTCACATTCGTTCCTCCTTTCCAACAAATCGGGGCAGGCTGCGCTGCAGCCCGCCCCGTGCGCCGTAGGGTTCATCTGCTGTCCCGGTCGGGCGAACTGCGGATTACGCCATACACATCATCCACAAAATACCGACCAACAAAGGGGTTATAGATGGCATGACATTTCACGCCGTTATATTCGGCAAGGTAGTCGTTGTCTCCGATGCGTTTCAGGATCGTGGCCTCGCCGAGCACATGCCGTTCGCCCTCTTTCAGAGAGTGGATATAACATTCACACTTTTCCATCGGCAGCCCCTCGTTCAGCCGACGATCAGGTCGAGGATCTCTTTCGTGAAGGTAATTACAATACCGCCCGCCAGCGTCAGGAAGCCGTTGGAGCGCTGGCTCGGGTCGTGGCTCTGGAAGGACATGCCGACCTGCACAACGCCCCAGCCCAGAATAATCAGCCCCACGGCACGGATCAGACCGAAGATGAAGTCCGACAGATTGTTGACTACAGCGATGGGGTCATCCGCGGCAAAGGCCGCAGCAGACAGCGCCGTAACCAGCGCTATTGTGATGACCACGGCGCAGTAGGCACGAAAGGATTTCTTGACTTTGTTCGGGGTATCACTTCTGTTTTTGGCTTTCTTGTTCATGCTGTTTTTCCTCCATTTTCTTTTGCAGTAATTCTTCGAGCTCTTCTTCGCAGAAGAAGAGGTACTCGTCCTCGCTGACCGGCTCTGCGCCAGCCTTTTTCAGCAGGTTCTCGTCAATGGACAGAGCCGCTATGCTGATGTTGTCCTCGCCATGTCGGTAAGGCTCAGCACCGCCGTCTGTGGTGAGCGCAATATTCGGGTGCTTCAGGATATCGAACTTGAGATCCTCCACCGGCCGCTCGCCGCGGATAAAAAGAAGCGCATACCGGTTATCCAGCATGCGCACCTCGTCTGGGGTCATCAGCTCACGCCCCGCCAACTGCCAGTTGGTGGAGTAGCTGCCGTTCCGGCCTTTGGACTGCCCGTATGAGTTCGTATCAATTGTTTCTTTCCCCAGCAGCTTGGAGACATACTCGTGTGTGGACTGCTCGTTGCCGCCGAGATAGAGAAACTCGTCGCAGTTGCCGACGATCGATTCCCATTGTTTTTCAAACAGCGCCTTTAATTGCGCCAGATTCTGGATGATGATCGAGACCGAAATCTCCCGGGAGCGCATGGTGGACAGCAGCTTGTCAAACTCATCCGGCAAAGCGACGTTTGCGAACTCATCCATCAAGAAGTGGACGTGTACCGGCAGCCGGCCACCGTGGATAACGTCCGCCTGATAGTAAAGCTGCTGGAACAGCTGAGTATAAAGCATTCCCACAAGGAAGCTGAAGGAGCTGTCATTGTCCGGAATTATGGCAAAGACGGCTGTTTTCTTCTCGCCGATACTCCACAACTCCAGCTCGTCATTCTGCGTGATGCTGGCAAGGCTCTCCAGATTGAACTTTTCCAGACGGGAAATCAGGGTAATCTGGATGGACTTCAGGGTCTTGCCGCTGCCGGAGTGGTAGCTTCGGTAATACTTCAAGGCAATATGCTCCGGGTTTCGCATTTCCAGCCGCTCAAAGAGGATGTCCAGCGCGGACTTATACGTCTCATCATCCTCCCGGAC
>CAVIVK010000319.1:0-5628 GCA_963645975.1 Bifidobacteriaceae bacterium
GCTGCGGCGTGGACTTCAAGGGCGTGTACGACCGCGAGAAGAAGGAAGTGCTCGCCTTCACGCAGCGCCATGCGGGCAGCCGTGCCATCCATGCGACGGAGCTTTCCATGGATAACGAAAACGGTCTTCGTGAATCGCTCGGCGAGCGGCTTTATGATACGCTGCGCGACGATGTGGAGCTGCTCGATGGCGCGGGATACGAATTTGATCTCGATCTTGTCCGCAGCGGCGATCTGAGCCCCGTGTTCTTCGGCTCGGCGCTGATGAACTTCGGTGTGGAACAGTTTCTGGCGAGCTTTCTCGATCTCACAACGCCGCCGCTCGCGCGCCTTTCCGAGGGCGAGCCGGTCGAGCCGACGGACGATCACTTCTCGGCATTCGTCTTTAAAATCCAGGCGAACATGAACAAGGCGCACCGCGACCGCATCGCGTTCATGCGCATCTGCTCCGGCAAGTTTGAGCGCAACGAGGAATATTTCCACGTGCAAGGCGGCAAGCCCATCAAGCTCGCGCAGCCGCAGCAGATGATGGCTGAGGAGCGCCAGATCATCGACGAGGCCTACGCCGGCGACATCATCGGTGTGTTCGATCCCGGCATCTACTCCATCGGCGACACAATCTGCGCGAAGGATAAAAAGGTGCGCTTTGAGGGCATCCCGACGTTTGCACCCGAGCACTTTGCCGCCTTTGAGCGCAAGGACACGATGAAGCGCAAGCAGTTTGAGACCGGCATCCGCCAGATCGCGCAGGAGGGCGCCATCCAGATCTTCCACGAGCCGAACACCGGCCTCGAGGAGGTCGTCGTCGGCGTCGTCGGCGTGCTGCAATTCGATGTGCTCGAATACCGTTTGCAGAGCGAATACTCCACCGCCGTGCGCCGCCGCGCGCTGCCGTATGAAAACATCCGCTGGATCGTGAGCGACACCGACCCCGCAACGCTCACGCTCACGCGCGACACCAAGTGGGTGCAGGACTTCAAGGGCAACAACCTCCTGCTCTTCGGCGGCGAATGGAACATCGCCTACACGCTCAAGCAGAACCCCGGCCTCGAGCTCGCGGAGTTCTCCAAAAACTGATTGAAATAAGGCGCTGCGCCCCGCAGCCGGACACCGGCTGCGGGGCGCAGTTTTTAATTTGCGTGGATCATTTTTGGGGAAAAGAGTGGTAGGAAATGACCACTTCTGCATCCTTTTCAAAAACATCTCCGACGGAAAATTTGGTGGTATCTCCAATCGAAACGGTTTTTACATTGCCTTCCTTATAGAGCCAACCTTTCTTTAAATCACCCAACCCGACAGAGCGAATATTTGTAAACCCCATTTCTTTCAGTATATTTAAAACATCTGAGTAATTCTTGCCGCTTAGTTCCTTTGAATTGACCGTGACAGAGATTTGGGTTTCTGTGGGAACTGCGGTAGGAACGGGCGTTGGCACGGGCTTCAAGGAGTGGTAGGAAACGATTACTTCCACATTAGCATCTACAATGCTGCCGGAAGAAAACTTGACATCTCCGTTAATGGATACGGTTTTTACTTCTCCGTCCTGACTAAATATATCTCTGGACAGGTCCTCCAAAGCTTTAGCCTGAACATTGGAAAACCCCATTTCTGTCAGTGTTTTTACTACCTCTTGATAGTTCGTACCTTCCAACTCTTTAGAGGACAAAGAAAGTTTGACTTGTCCTTCGGCGGCTTGCTGCTCCGAATGGTATTTAATGTAGATTGGAGATGAAAGATCATACTCTTTGGCGTCGCTCCACTCGAAACGTCCAATGGAAACGCTTTCTACAATATCGGCTTTTTTCAATTGATTCGGTTGCAGGTCATTCATCGGAACGAGATTGACGGTGAAAAATCCCATGTATCGCAGAGCGGCTTCTACGTCCTGATATTTTTCCCCGACATATTCGTGCTTCTGTGCGCAATAAGTAATCCGGATATCGGAATCCGGTGAAACGAAGCTTCTGGAAAAACGCTCTTTTCCCGCAACGGATATGGAGAGAATCATATCTGATTTGAAGCCATCGCTTTTCTTGAAGTCATATTGCGGAACAAGCGTTATATCGGAGAAGCCGGCGTCAACCAACTTGATGATGACGGCGCTGTAAGTCATGTCTGAACACTCATCGGAGGAGATGGGAATCTGTATGTCGCTTTCCCGCGCTGGATCGATATCCAAATAGTGAATAACAACGGAAGCATCTGTTGGAAACCATTGTCCGCGGCGAAAAGTAGTCGTACCGCCAATGGAGACTTGCGTTACTTCTCCGCGGCGGCTTTGCTGGTCTTTTGAGAGCGTCATTATGACTTCGGAAGAAATATCCGAAAAACCGGCGTCTTGCAGGAGTTTTTCTGCATAATCATACTGGATTCCGCAATAAGAAGAAACGGACATCGGCATGCGTAGCTTACCCCGGTGATTTACCTGAACGATGATGAGAATTGCTGCGACGATAAGAGCAACAATGATTCCGCTCAGGATGATGTATTTGATTTTTTTGATATCAAGGCTCTTTTCGGAAAGTAAGATTTTCTTTTTTTCAACATCGGCATCTTTTTCGATTTTGCGTTTTCCGAGTTCCGCTTCGGTATATGCTTTAGCACGGATGCGTTCCCGTTTTACCGTGTCGCTTTCGTCGATCAATTCGGTATATCCGCAGTGCGGGCAGCGAGCAACATCGCTGCCCTCTTTGTATTCCAACGGTGCTTTGCAGCGTTTGCAAATCAAAGTTGTTGAAGTCATGTGCGTCATCCTCCGCTCAAATAAATACATCAGGAAAGCCCCAGAATTTCCTTCTTCTTTGCGTTAAATTCATCTTGCGTCAGCAGACCGGCGTCAAGTGCGTTTTTGAGTTTCTGAAGGGTTTCAAGCTGCTGGTCGATATTTGTGCTTCGTGACGTGGCACCAGCCCCGAACCCCGGTACAGCATTTAAAGCAAAAACCATACCGGCGCTGTCCAGACCGTTTTCTCGGATCCCCTGCGCAAATTTTTGCGTGGCGGCTATATCGGAAGTTTGCCGGGAAACGCCTTCGTATGCACGCACATCAAGCCGGTTTTCTGCGAAGCGGTTAACCAACTGCTTGGAGTTATCCGAGAGCTCTATGTTGCTGATAGCGGCAGAAACAAGTTCAAAGCCAAAACGGGTTCCCCATGTTCCGATTCCAAAGGTGTCTTTCAGTAGGCTGCATTTGATCTCGTTTTCCAAAGAAGGGAGGCGGGATGCCGGATAGGAGGCGGACATGGCGTTTAAAGCGGAGGAGAAAGACTGCATAAACTCTGTAACGATTTGCCGACGAGCTTTCGGCTCATCTAACGTATAGGCGGTAGTGCAGGGCGGCACATAATTCTGCATAAAGCGCTCTACATCTGTAATACGGATCGAGAAGTTTCCCCATGCGTGAATCTCCAAATCAACACCATATCCGGGATCATGGTAAATCATTGGACCTGGCGTACCAAACGGAATATTGCGGATCTCACGAAGGTTTATGAAAGCAATTTTCTTTTCGTCTGGTGTGATTCCTCCAAATCCAAAGCGTTTTTTTACCTGCTTTGCAATGGGGGAGAAAAGACCATCACCGTTAAAAACGCTTTCATCGCCGTCGAGATATTCAAATCCACCGGATAAAAGGACAATGTTTTCAATAGCATTCTGATTAAAAACGACAGCGGCGGTGTTTTCCGGAACAAAAATCTTTGACCCATTGGAAATAACGCCTTCAGAACCGGGATCGTTTACCCCCCTGCCGTTATCCCTCGTTTTCAAAACACCGGGAACAACAAGAGAATGCTCTTGAAACTCTTCGGCGGTAATGATCTCTTTCCACTGATCCAAAAAAGTTGACGCAACGGAATCCTTAAACGCTTTGAAAATTCCCATGGTGGTTTCCCAGCTTTCTATAAAGATTTGGTTTTTTCGTCAGTATCGAGTATCAGATTATCTAAGGCATATTCGAGACAGAGTGCGATGACCTCGTTACGATTCCGGTTGGTGGCTTTTGCTGCATGGTCAAGAGATTTAATCATTTCTATTGGAAGGCGTGCGGAGACAACGGAGGTTTCTCCGCTGTATTTTCGAGGTGTGATAATCAGTTTTTTATCCGTCATTCCAATTGCCTCCCAATTATAGCAACCTGAGGATATCACAAATGTATACAACCGTCAACAAAAGCTTCGAGAAATCATAGCTAACGTCAGAAAATTTCTTTAGAAAGAATTTCAAGTCCGTTTCAGGTCGCCTCACTAAGATTCCTTTCAATACATCCAAGGAGGCGTGGCCGATGATAGAGGTCTCCCATCTTACCAAGCGCTACGGCGATTTCACCGCCGTGGATGACCTGTCCTTTACGATCGGGGAGGGACAGGTCTACGGTTTTCTCGGGCCGAACGGCGCGGGGAAATCCACAACGATGAACATCATGACCGGCTGCCTGTCCCCGAGCGGCGGCACGGTGAAAATCGGCGGGTTTGATATTCTCGAACAGCCGGAGGCAGCCAAACGGCTCATCGGCTATCTGCCGGAGCAGCCGCCGCTCTATATGAACGAAACGCCTGTGGAATATCTGCGCTTCGTGGGTGAGGCGAAGGGACTGCGCGGCGCGGCGCTCCGCGGCCAGATCGAAAAGGCGGTGGAGAGCACGCGGCTGGAGTCGGTACAAAATAACCTCATCGGCACGCTCTCCAAGGGCTACCGGCAGCGCGTCGGCATTGCGCAGGCGCTGCTTGGCGAGCCCTCTGTCATCATCCTCGACGAGCCGACCGTCGGGCTCGATCCGCTCCAGATCATCGAAATTCGCGATCTCATCCGGGAACTGGGGCGGGAGCACACGGTCATTTTAAGCTCGCACATCCTCTCCGAGGTGCAGACCGTCTGCGAAAAGGTGCTCATCATCTCCAAAGGCAAGCTCGTTGCCTTTGATACGCCGGAAAATCTGGAAAAGCTGCTCGGCGCGCAGACGGCGGTATTCCGCGTGCGCGCGCCGAAGGAGACCGCAGAAGAGATTCTGCGGGACGTATCCGGCGTGGCGGACTGGACGATCGACGCTGACGGCGATGCGCTCTCCGTGCAGGCGCAGCTTACGGATGGCGAGAGCGCCGAGAGCGTGTGCGGCGCGCTGACGCTCGCCTTTGCCGCCAAGGGGCTGCCGGTGCTCGAAATGCAGCGCCGGAGAGCCAATCTGGAGGATGTGTTCCTCGAACTCACGGAAACGGACGCCGCGCCGGAGAAGCCGGACGGCGAAAAGGAGGAAGCAAAATGACCGCCATATTCCGCCACGAGATGCGCCGCGCCTTTCAGAGCCTGCCGGCGTATCTTTTCTGCGCATTTTTCCTCATGTTTGTCGGCATCGGCGCGGTGTACTACAACATTCAGGCCGCCGTGGCGAACTTTGAATACGTGCTGCAATTCGTGTGCATCGGCATGGCGGTGCTCATCCCGGTGCTGACGATGCGGGGCCTTGCTGAGGAGCGGCGGCAGAAGACGGACCAGCTTCTCTATTCGCTGCCGCTGAAAACGACCGACATCGTTCTCGGTAAGTATCTGGCGCTTGCGGTGGTATTTTTGCTGCCGGTGTGCATCATCGCGGTGTATCCGCTTGTGTTCTCGCAGTACGGCGAGGTGTATCTCC
>CAVIVK010000320.1:0-5557 GCA_963645975.1 Bifidobacteriaceae bacterium
GACCAGCACAGGAGGTATCCCTCATGCAACATGAATCCCGCTCCGGGAACAACTTTCTCCTAAAGCTCGCCACGTTCATCGTGGATAAGCGCAATCTCTTCTTCCTTCTCGTCATCGTGGGGATGATTTTCTCGTTCTTCTCCCGAAACTGGGTGGAGGTGGAAAACGATCTCACCTACTTTCTGCCGGACGATGCGGAGACAAAGCTCGCGCTCAATCTCATGGAGGAGCAATTCACGACCTACGGCACAGCGGACGTGATGGTAGCAAACATCGAGTACGACGAGGCAAAGGAGCTCAGCGACACGATCGCCGACATCAAGGGCGTGCAGAGCGTCGCCTTTGACGACACGACCGATCACTACAACCACGCCTCCGCACTCTACACCGTGACGTTTGACTACGACGAGAACAACGACGAGTGCCTCACCGCGCTCGACGCGGTAAAGGACGCCCTCTCCGGCTACGATCTTTTCGTCTCCACCGAGCTTGGCAACACGCTGCAGGAGACGATCGACGCCGAGGTGAGCGTCATCATGGTGTATGTCGCGGTGATCGTCGTCATCGTGCTGCTGCTCACATCGCAGACTTACGGCGAAGTGCCGGTGCTGCTGCTCACGTTCGTCTCGGCGATGATCCTCAACCAGGGCAGCAATTTCCTGCTCGGAAAAATTTCGTTTGTTTCGAACTCCGTCACGAGCATACTGCAGCTCGCGCTCTCGCTGGACTACGCGGTCATCCTCTGCAACCGCTTCAAGGAAGAACACCAGACGATGCCCATCCGCGAGGCGGCCATCACCGCGCTGAGCAAAGCCATCGTGGAGATCGGCGCGAGCTCGCTCACGACGATCGGCGGTCTTGCCGCCATGCTGTTTATGCAGTTCAAGGTCGGCCCCGATATGGGCATCTGCCTCATCAAGGCCATCTTCTATGCGCTTTTGAGCGTGTTCGTGCTCATGCCGGGTCTGCTCGTGCTGTTCGGGCCGCTCATTGAGAAAACACGCCACCGCAGCTTTATTCCAAAAATTCCGTTCGTCGGAAAATATGACTACGCCACGCGGCACATCGTGCCTGTTGTGTTCGTCGTAGTCGCGGCGCTCGGCTTCCACTTTTCCTCGCTCTGTCCCTACGCTTATGGCTACAGCTCGCTGACAACGCCGAAGCTCAACGACTCGCAGATCGCGGACAATATGGTTGCCGATAACTTCACCTCGCAGAACATGCTCGCTCTTATCGTGCCGGGCGGCGACTATGAAAAGGAAGCCGCACTGCTCGAAGAGCTGGAGACCTACGACGAGATCGACTACACCATGGGGCTTACCAACATTGAGGCCATGGACGGATACATGCTCGCCGACCGGCTCACGCCGCGCCAGTTTTCCGAGCTCACAGGGCTTGACTACGAGGTGGCGCAGCTCGTCTATGCCGCCTATGCCGCCGACGCGGAGGATTACGGCAAGCTCGCCGGGGGCATCGCCGCCTATCGCGTGCCGCTCATCGATATGTTCCTCTTTATCTGCGATCAGGTGGACGACGGTCTTGTAACGCTCGACGACGAGCAGACCGACATGCTCCACAACGCACAGACACAGATGAAGGCCGCCAAGGCGCAGCTCTCCGGCACGGAATACAGCCGCATGCTTCTCTATCTCACGCTGCCGGAAAGCGGCGAGGAGACCTATTCCTTCATTGACACCATCCGTTCTCTCGCCCAGAGCTACTACCCGGACGGAACGGTTTACGTCGCCGGCAACTCCACGAACGAATACGACTTTGAAAAGTCCTTCGCGCGCGATAATACTGTGGTGAGCATCGTCTCGCTGCTCATCGTGCTCGTCGTGCTGCTCTTCACGTTCAAGTCCGCCGTGATGCCGATATTACTCATTCTCGTCATCCAGGGCAGTATCTGGATCAACTTCTCGATCCCGTACTTTACGAACACGGGACTGTTCTTTATGAGCTATCTCGTCGTCAGCTCCATCCAGATGGGCGCAAACATCGACTACGCCATCGTGATCGCAAGCCGCTATCAGGAGATCAAGGGAACCATGAGCCACCGCGACGCGATCATCGAAACGCTGAACTTTGCTTTCCCGACGGTGCTCACCTCCGGCACAATCCTTTCCGTGGCTGGAACGCTCATCGGCCAGATGACCTCGGAGGCAGCCATCGCCGGCATCGGCCAGAGCCTTGGCCGCGGCACGATCATTTCCATGTTCCTCGTCATGTTCGTGCTGCCGCAGATTCTGCTCATCGGCGCCGACCTTGCCGACAAAACGTCCTTTGCCATGCCGCACCGGGAACGCAGAAAGGAAGCGAGCGGGCGCGTGTATGTGGACGGCGTCGTCCGCGGCGAAATTCACGGCGCGGTGCGCGGTACGGTGCGCGCGAGCATTGACGGCGACGTGAATCTCCAGCTGCTCTCCGGCAGCATTCAGGAGGAGGAAAACCATGAAGAAACTCCATAAACGCCTTCTTGCGTTGCTGCTCGCGGCGGTTTTGCTCACATCCGGCGCGGTAGCGCTGGCCGACGATGCCGATACCCTGTCCATCCGTACCGCAGACGATCTTGTGAAGCTCTCAGAGCGCTGCGTGCTCGACACCTGGTCGCAAGGCAAAACGGTTGAACTGCTCGCTGATATCTCGCTCGACGGCGTGGATTTCACGCCCATTCCGACCTTCGGCGGCACATTTCTCGGCAACGGCCACACGATAAGCAGTCTTTCCGTTTCCGGGAAGTACTCCCACGCGGGACTGTTCGCCGAAATCCAGGAGAGCGGCAGAGTGAAAAATCTCACCGTGACCGGCTCGGTCAACATCTCCGGCAGCTGCGAGGCCGCCGGAGGCATCGCCGGGGTGAACCGCGGCGCCATCATCTCCTGCTCGTTTTCCGGCAGCGTGTCCGGCAGCGTGAATACTGGCGGCATCGCCGGGCAGAATGCGCAGACTGGATCGATCCAAAACTGCCGCGCCGCCGGATCGGTTGAGGGCTCGCGCAGCACCGGCGGCATCGCCGGAAGCAATCTCGGCCTTATCTCGAGCAGCGTGAACGCATCCTATGTAAACACCGTGAGTTCCGACGAAACGTTCTCCGTGCAGAATATTTCCGTGGACACCTCGTTTGATCTCTCCCGTCTCTCCACGCAGGAGACCGCCATCGCCGCAACCGACACGGGCGGCATTGCGGGATACTCCTCCGGCATCCTTCGCTCATGCTCCAACGAGGGCGTTGTCGGATACCCGCACGTCGGCTACAACGTCGGCGGCGTCGCCGGGCGGAGCTGCGGCTATATTGCCTCCTGCACGAACCGCGGCGAGGTCTATGGCCGCAAGGATGTCGGCGGCATCATCGGGCAGATGGAGCCGTATCTTGAGCTCAATGTAGAAAACAGCACGCTTGCGAAAATGGAGCAGCAGCTCCAGGAGCTCAGCGACCTTATCAATAAAACGGCAGACGACGCGCAAGGCGGCTCCGGCGCGGTATCATCCCGTCTGAACAGCATGGCCGGCGACGTGAATAATGCGCTCGACAAAATCAGCGACATCGATCTTCCCATCGGCGGCGACACAGAGCTGCCGGAGCTTCCCGACGTTTCGGAGCCTTCGCTTCCCGATCCCGGCGAACCGTCCGTCCCTTCCCTGCCGGATCCGGAAATTCCTGACATCGATATCCCCACGATCACAACACCGGATCTGAGCGGGCTTGTCTCCGCTGTCAACCACATCGGCAGCCAGCTCTCCATGCTCAACGGTGCGGTATCCGGCGCGGCCGGAACGGTCGCAGACGATATCCGAGCGATCAACGAAAAGTTCAACGAACTCTCCGAGACGATGTTCGATGCCATTTTCACCATCGGCAGCGCGGATGGCGACATTCTCTCCGATACGTCCGCCGTGGACATAGAGCTCGTTCGGCTCGGCAAAGTTACCGGCTGCCGGAACGATGCCGACGTCAGCGGCGACATCAACATCGGCGGCATCGCCGGTACGATGGCCATTGAGTACGAATACGATCCGGAGGACGACATTGCCTCGAATCTCTCCGCAGAGTATAAGCGCGAGTACGAGATGAAAGCGGTGCTGACGGGCTGCGAAAACTCCGGCAGCATCGACGCGCGGCGCAGCTGCGCCGGCGGCGTCGCCGGGCGGCAGGATCTCGGCATCCTCACCTCCTGCCGTGGCTTTGGCGATGTGACAAGTGAAAACGGCAGTTATGCGGGCGGCGTTGTGGGCCTCACGAGCGCAACGGTGCGCTCCTGCTGGGCCAAATGCACCGTTTCCGGCGCGAAGTACACCGGGGGGATCGCCGGCTCCGGCGTTTCCGAAGCGTTGACCGGCTCGGGAAGTACCGTGGCCGGGTGCACAAGCATGGTGGACATCCGCGACGCGCAGCAGTATTACGGCGCGGTGTCCGGCGCGGATGCCGGAGAGTTTCTGGAAAACCTCTTCGTTTCCGATACGCTCGCCGGCATCGACGGCCGGAGCTATTCCGGCCGTGCCGAGCCGATCTCCTATAACGACATGCTCGCGCTTGACGGCGTACCGGATGCGATGAAAACCTTTTCGCTGCGCTTTGTTGCCGACGATAAGACCGTTTCTTCGCTCACGTTCGCTTATGATGACTCCTTCGATGAGGATGTTTTTCCGGAAATTCCGGTAAAAGAGGGCTATTACGCCGAGTGGGACACGCTGGAGCTCAACAATCTGCACTTTGATACGGTCGTGACGGCGGTATATCACACAAACGTCGTCGCCGTCGCCTCAGCGGAAACACGTGACGATGGCCGGGCCGTCCTCTTCGCGGAAGGCAGCTTTGACGACACGGCCGCCGTATCCGCAACAGCGGAAGATGCCTCCGGCGAGGCGCTGCTCGATTCGCTCGAGGCGTCGTCGCAGGCGCTGCCGTGGTATGCGCGGCTCTTCTCCCCCGTGCATGGCGGTATCGTGGAGCAGCGCCACATCACGCTTCCCGACGACGGCGCAGCAACACACACCGTACACTATCTGCCGCCAGAGATCCGCATCGGCGAGCTTGATATGTACATTCTGCGCAGCGGCAGCTGGGAGCGCATCGATATCGAGGAGTTTGGCAGCTATGTCTCCTTCGATATTGACGGCACAGCGGCGGACATTGCTGCCGTTTCGATCATTCCGGCGCGGTGGCTCTGGGGTGCTTTCGGCGCACTCTTCCTTGTCTGCGTCCTCATTCTTGCACTTGCGCTGAAGGGTCGGCGCAGAAGAAATGCGAAGAAAGCCGCCATGGCGGAGATCGCCGATGCGCCCGAAACCACCCCGGCAGACAAGAAGCCAAAGAAAAAGGGACGCTTTCTCCTATGGCTTCTGCCGCTGCTCGCGGCAATCGCGGCGGCGGGCGTCCTGCTCGTGCCGCGCATATACGAGCGTGTCGCACCATACCGTGCGCTTGATGCTCTCTGCCGGGAAACGCAGCTTTCGATGGATGTTTCCGTCTCTGCCGCGCTCGATGGCGATACAACGTCTCTCGATGTGCCGGTCTCGGTGCAAACCGCGGACGGCCGCCGGATCGCCTGTACGGAGA
>CAVIVK010000321.1:0-5218 GCA_963645975.1 Bifidobacteriaceae bacterium
GCCTCAGCCTTGGCGATGGCGGTAGCGTTGCGCACGAGGTCAACGTTCGGGCCGTGGCCGGAGCCGTGGGTGGAGTAGGACAGCATCGCGACGCGGGGCTCCAGACCGAAGACCTTCGCGGTGTTCGCGCACTCGAGCGCCGTCTCCGCCAGCTGCTGGGAAGCGGAGAGAACGACGTTGCCGTCCTTGTCGAGCTTGTCCTCATAGCTGATGTTGATGGCGCCGTCGCCCATAACGTACAGCTCATCGCCGCGGGTCAGGATGACGGAGGAGCTGACCTGATGGCGGCCGGGCTTCGTCTTGACCAGCTGCAGCGCGGGGCGCACGGTGTCGGCGGTGGAATAGGTCGCGCCGCCGAGCAGGGAGTCAACCAGACCCATCTTGACGAGCATCGTGCCGAAGTAGTTGCTCTTCTTCAGCGCGGCGCGGCACTCGTCGGCGGTCATCTTGCCGCGGCGGAGCTCCACCATCTGCTCGACCATGGCGTCCATGCCGTCATAGTTCTCGGGGTCGATGATCTCGAGACCCTCGATGTCGAAGCCGCCCTTCGCGGCCGCGGCCTTCACGTCCTCGACGTTGCCGAGCAGAACGGGCGTCAGGAAGCCGTCCTTCTTCAGGCGGGCGGCGCTCTCCAGGATGCGGGCGTCGGTACCCTCGGTGTAGACGATCCGCTTGGGATTCGCCTTCAGCTTTTCTACCAGATTGTCAAACATGTCTATATCCTCCAATTCTGTAATGATTTGCGATCAATACTCCAGAGCCTTCTCCTCGCCGTTCATCACGCGCAGGACGCCCTGCGCCAGAGCGAGCATCTCCATCTCGCCGGGATAGACGGTGACGGGGGCGATCCAGCTGACGAGATCGGTGATGGCCGCGACGGCCTCCTTGCCGTAGGCCACGCCGCCGGTCAGGATGATCTGGTCGACCTGGCCGTGCAGGGCGATGGACTTGCAGGCGATCTCCTTGGCGATCTGGAAGTAATAAGCGTCGAGCAGCTCCTGAATCTTCGCATCGCCCTCGTTGGCCTTCTCGGTCAGCACGCGCAGATCGTTCACGCCGGTGTAGGCGACCATGCCGCCCTTGCCGACGACCATGCTGTACACTTCCTTCTGCGTATACTCACCGCTGAAGCAGGTGCGGATCACATCGCCGATGGGCAGGCCGCCGGAGCGCTCGGCGGAAAACGGACCCTCGCCGTCCAGCGCGTTCTCGACGTCGACCACGCGGCCCTTGCAGTGCGCGCCGACGGAGTTGCCGCCGCCCATGTGGCAGACGATGACGTTGATCTCGTCATAGCGGCGACCGATGGACTTGGCATAGCTGCGGGCCACGGCCTTCTGGTTCAGGCAGTGGAACTTGCTCTCACGGACGAACTTGGGGTTGCCGGTGTAGCGGGCGACAGGGATCAACTCGTCGACGACGGTGGGGTCGACGGTGTAGGCGGGGATGCCCCACATCTTGGACAGCTTGTCGCTCACGAGGGCACCGAGGTTGCTGGCGTGGGCGCCGCGGGCGCACTCAAAGCAGTCCTTCACCATCGTCTCGTTGACAGAATAGGTGCCGCTGGGGATGGGACGCAGAACGCCGCCGCGGCAGGAGATGGCGTCGAGGGTCTTGCCGTCGAAGCCGCGCTTCTTGAAGCAGTCCAGAATGATATTGGTGCGGAACTCGGTCTGATCGGGGATGGTGTGATAGGGCGCGAGCTCCTCGATCGTGTGGCGCAGGGTCTCCTCGAACAGCTTGTTCTCGTCCTCAAAGACAGCGATCTTCGTGGAAGTGGAGCCGGGGTTGATTACCAGAATTTTGTGTGACATGCTTTTGTTTCCTCCCAATGGAATTTCAATTCATTTTCCAGCCGCGGGGCTGTTCCGCCCCCGAGCTGCGTATCTCTTTTTGCGAAAAGCGCGCACAGGGCATGTCCGGTCAGCCCGGGCATGCCCTGTACGGTGTTTTCAGGGCATACGTTATCCAATTCGGATGTGCGATGCTCCTTTTTCAAATAGATTTTGCGCCTTACTTCATATCAGGGTACGCCTTGCGGACGTACTCGTCGATGCGGCGGACGGCCTCCTTGAGGTTCTCGTCGGAGTTGGCAAACACCAGACGCAGATACCCCTCGCCCATCGCGCCGAAGGCCGTGCCGGGCACGCAGATGACGTGCGCGCCGCGGATCAGCTCCTCGGCGAACTCCTGAGAGCTCTTGCCGAAGGCCTTGATGTTCACGAAGGCATAGAAGCTGCCCTTCGGCTTGGCGCAGGTGAAGCCAGGCACCGCGTTGATGCCGTCGACCAGAATGTCGCGGCGGCGGGTGTAGTCGGCCACCATGCTCTTCACGCACTCGTTGCTGCTGAGCGCCTCAGCGGCGGCGACCTGCGAGAAGCTGGACACGCAGGACACGAGGCCCTCGTTCAGCTTCGCCATCTCCTTGATGTAGTTCGGGTCGCTCATCAGCAGGAAGCCGACGCGCCAGCCCGTCATGGCATAGGTCTTCGAGAAGCTGTTGAGGATCACAACGTGATCGCGCACCTCGTCGATCTCCGCCATAGAGAACGCCTTCACGCCGTCGTAAACGATGGCGTCATACGGCTCATCGGAGAAGACCCACAGGTTATACTTCTTCACGACCTCGGCAATCGCGCGCACATCCGCCTCGCTCATCACCGCACCCGTCGGGTTGCAGGGGGAGTTGACGATAATCGCCTTCGTCTTCGGCGTGATGCACTTCTCGATGTCAGCGGCGGTCATGTTGAAGCCGTTCTCCTCGTGAGCCGGCACCGGCACGGGAACCGCGCCCACAATCTTCGCCTGACCATAGTAGTTGGCAAAGCCAGGATCCGGAACCAGAATCTCATCGCCCGGATTCAGCAGCGCCAGCATGCCCAGCGTCAGACCCTCCAGAGCGCCCACGGTCACGATCACGTTCTCCGCCTTGTAGCCAGCCCAGTGGCTCTTCTGATAGCGCTTGGCAATCGCCTCGCGCAGCACGGGCAGACCCGCATTCGGCGCATAGTGCGTGTAATTCTCGTCGAGCGCCTTCTTCGCCGCCTCCTTGATGTAGGCAGGCGTCTCAAAGTTCGGCTCGCCCAGCGTCAGCGCGATGACATCGTCATACCCCGCCGCCAGATCGAACATCTTCCGGATTCCCGACGCCGGATACGTCTTCGCCAGATTCGACAAACGCAGTTCCATGTCTTTCACCTCAAATAAATTACTTGTTCCAGTCGTTGCGGATGCGGTTCCAGGTGGCGTCGCGCTCGGCGATGACGCGCTCGAAGTCGTGGGCATCGAAGTTCGCGAAACGGCTCTGCTTCTTCAGATAATCCTCGACGGAGGTGAACTCCTTCGGATCACGGTTGATCTTGAACTTGCCGTTCTCGTACTCAGCCAGATACCACAGACCGCAGTCAACGGCCTCCTTGCCGATATCAATCGTCACATCCGTCGGCGTGCCCCAGCCGGTCGGGCAGGGAGCCATGACATGGATGTAGGACGTACCGTCGGTGTTCATGGCCTTCTCAACCTTCGCCATGAAGTCCTCGGGATAGCCCAGGGACGCCGTCGCGGCATAGGGGATGCCGTGCGCCGCAACGATCTCGAACATGCGCTTCTTGCTGCTCTGGCTGCCGTGGAAGTTCTTGCCGGAGGGCGTGTTCGTCGTCTTCATGCCGTAGGGGGTCAGACCGGACTTCTGAACGCCGGTGTTCATATACGCTTCGTTATCGTAGCAGATGAAGATCGCCTTGTCGTTGCGGTCGATCATGCCGGACAGAGCCTGCAGACCGATATCGGCCGTGCCGCCGTCGCCGGCGAAGCCCACAACGTGGTAGTCCTCAAGACCCTGCGCCTTCGCACCGGCCAGGATGCCGCTCATCACGGCCGCCGTACCGGCGAAGGGAGGAATCATGCCGTTGATATACAGGGGCATATGCGGATAGATAAAGGCAACCGTAGACATGCAGTTCGGCGGAATCACCGCGATTGCACGCTCACCCAGCACCTTCAGCGCCAGGCGGATCGCCAGGGCCGCGCCGCAGCCGGGACAGGCCTTATGGCCATAAAAGAGTTCCTTATTTGTCATCGTCTTTGCGTTAAGCGCCACAAATATCCCTCCTCAGATTCACAAAGTTGGCCTCGCCAACCTTGGCAGTCCCGGCCAGAAGCTCCTCATAGATCTTCTCGATGTCGGTCTTGTAGATGCTGCGGCCGCCCAGACCGCCGACGTAGTTCGCCGCGGGAATCTCCACGCCCGCGCTCTTCAGAGCGGAGCAAACGTCCGTATACACAACGCCCTCGAAGCCGAAGCTCACGTCCTTCTCCAGAACGCCCACGAACTTCGCATTCTTCACGACCTCCAGAATCTCCTTGGCCGGGAACGGACGCATGCAGCGGATCTTCAGCAGGCCGACCTTCTTGCCCTGCTCACGCAGCTCGTCGACCACGCAGCGGGTCGTACCGGCCACGCTGCCGAGGGTGATGATGATCGCCTCCGCGTCGTCGCACTTGTAGGCCTCCACAACGCCGCCGTAGCTGCGGCCGAAGGTCTCGCCGAACGCCTTGTCCGCCGCCTTGATCTTCTCCACGGAGTTCAGCATCGCCTGATGCTGCTGATAACGGAACTCCATGTTGTACTGGGGGCCGGCGGTGATGCAGGTGCCCTTCGGGTTGTCGAGATCCATGCGGTTGGCAAACTTCTGATAGGGGATGTACGCGTCGACCTTATCCTGATCGACCGTGTGCAGCAGCTCATAGGTGTGGGTCAGCACGAAGCCGTCCAGGTTCACCATAACGGGCAGCATCACATCGGGATCCTCAGCGACCTTATAGGCCTCGAGAATCGTGTCATACGCCTCCTGCGCATTCTCCGCGTACATCTGGATCCAGCCGCTCTCCAGCTCAGCCAGGGAGTCACGCTGGTCGCCGTAGATGTTCCAGGGCGTCGCGATGGAACGGTTCGCGTTCATCATGACGATGGGGAAGCGGGAGCCGCTCGCATAGTGCAGGCCCTCGACCATGTACAGCAGGCCCTGGCTGGACGTCGCCGTGAAGGTACGCGCGCCGATCGCGCTCGCGCCCAGGCAGGCGGACATCGCGCTGTGCTCGGACTCAACGTACATGTACTGGCTGTTCAGGGAGCCATCCTCCACGAAATCGCTCAGCCGCTCGACCACGATGGTCTGCGGGGTGATGGGGTAAGCGGCGATCACATGGGGCTTCGCCT
>CAVIVK010000322.1:0-1728 GCA_963645975.1 Bifidobacteriaceae bacterium
CCTATATGTTTCCCGCTATTATGCTGGTCATTCCCTACGCTGTGGTTATGAAAAATCTCGGCCTAACCAATTCGCGGGTCGGACTTGTGCTGGTTTATATGTCCTTCAGCGTACCATATGCCGTGTGGATGCTGGTCGGATTTTTCAAGACGGTTCCTATCGGCATTGAGGAGGCGGCCTGTATCGACGGTGCGAACCGGTTTCAGACATTCACAAGAATTGTTCTGCCACTGGTTCGCCCCGGCATTGTGTCCACGGCCATCTATACATTTATCAATGCGTGGAATGAGTTCCTGTACGCATTGCTCCTGATCAGCAGCTCCGAAAAGCAAGCGCTGTCCGTTGCCGTCAAAACGCTGGAGGGCGCGGATATTCTGAACTGGGGCTCTATGATGGCCGCTGCGGCAATCGTTGTGCTGCCATCTATTTTCTTCTTCTGTCTTATCCAAAATAAACTGGCTGGCGGTCTTGCCGACGGCGCAGTAAAGTAAAATCGAATGTTTCATTTTTTTTGAAGGGATGCTTGAAGCCATGAAAATAATTAACTATGCAATTGTCGGTGTAGGCTATTTCGGCTCGGAGCTTGGCCGCATTATGAATGAGCAGGAGGGGGCAAAAATTGTTGCAGTTTATGACCCTGAAAACGCTGAGACTGTAGCAAAAGAGCTTGGCTGCGATGTCGAAACGGATTTGGATAAGCTCTGCTCGCGTGATGATGTCGACGCTGTGCTGGTAGCTTCACCGAACAATCTGCACAAAGAACCTGTTTTGGTGGCCGCGCGGCATAAAAAACACGTCTTTTGCGAAAAGCCGATTGCACTTTGCTATGCAGACTGTGATGAGATGGTACGCACCTGCCGAGACAACGGTGTCGTCTTTATGGCGGGGCATGTCATGAACTTCTTCCGCGCAGTACGCCATACAAAGCGTCTGATTGCGGAGGGGAAAATCGGTCGTGTTCTCTATTGCCATTCTGCACGTAACGGCTGGGAAGAGCCGCAACCGTCCGTCAGCTGGAAGAAAATCCGCGCAAAGTCTGGCGGTCACCTCTATCACCACATCCACGAGCTGGACTGCATTCAGTTCCTGATGGGACCGGCAACAGAGGTTACCATGACTGGCGGCAATGTTGCGCATAGGGGTGAACGGTTTGGCGACGAGGACGATATGCTGTTCCTCCTGCTGGAATTTGGGAACAATACCTATGCCGTTGTGGAATACGGCTCTGCTTTCCACTATCCGGAGCATTATGTGCTGATTCAGGGGACGAAAGGGTACATTAAAATTGATATGTGCAATGTTGGCATGACTGTCAAAACCGCAGATGGCGAAGAAGAGCATTATCTGGTTCATGAGACAAAGGAAGAAGATGAACAGAGAACTCAGATTTATCACAGCACGGAAATGGATGGCGCAATCCAGTACGGTCATCCGGGCAAAAAACCCCCGCTGTGGCTGCACGGCATCATGAAGAACGAAATGAAATTCTTTAACGGCATTATGCACGGCGAGCCTGTTCCCGATGAGTTCCGCCCGCTGATGACCGGCGAAGCCGCCCGCGCTGCCATCGCTACCGCCGATGCCGCGACCCTGTCTCTGCGCGAAAATCGTAAGGTAAACATCTCTGAGATTATCTGAATTCCTGTTATCCGAATCGTTCAGCGGATTCGGGAATTTGAATTTCCGAAAGAAGCGGGCATGAATACATCCCCCCTCGCGGTCATAGGA
>CAVIVK010000322.1:1738-5114 GCA_963645975.1 Bifidobacteriaceae bacterium
GTCATAGGATGTCCGCGAGGGGGGATGTATTCATGATGACAGGGAAAATCGGCGGCTTTCTCTCACGGCACAATAAATTTGCCTCCAGCGCGGCGCTTGTGCTCGCTGTCGCGGCGATCTTTGCGTTCGTATATTCGCCGCGCGTTGTGGGCGCGGCGGTCACGGAGCGGGAACTGCCCGTATACAGCGTGGAGCGGGACGGGAAGTTTGTAAGCCTTTCGTTCGACGCGGCCTGGGGCAACGAGGATACGCAGATGCTCATTGATATCCTGGCAAAGTACAACGTGAAGGCGACGTTCTTCGTCGTCGGTGAGTGGGTGGATAAATACCCGGAGAGCGTAAAGGCACTCCATGACGCCGGACACGAGGTGATGAACCATTCCGACGCCCATCCGCACATGGCGAAGCTCACCGCAAAGCAGATCATCGACGAGGTGAACCGCTGCAGCGACAAGATCGAGGCCGTCACCGGCGTGCGCCCGACGCTCTTCCGCTGCCCATATGGCGAGTATGACGACAACGTCATCGGCACCGTGAACGGCATGGGGCTTACGGCGGTGCAGTGGGACACCGACTCGCTCGACTGGAAAAAGCTGACCGCAGGTGAGATCTACAAGCGCGTGACGAGCAAGGTGCAGCCGGGGAGCATCGTGCTGTTCCATAACGCGGGACTGCATACGCCCGAGGCGCTGCCCTCCATTCTCGAATACCTTCTTGCAGAAGGGTATACAGTCGTGCCGATCTCGGAGATACTGCTCACCGGCGACACCTACATCGACCACACCGGCCGCCAGCACGCCGCCAACACATAAAAAAGGCTCCCTTGTGCACAAAGGGAGCTGGCTCGCCGCAGGCGAGACTGAGGAATTATAAACCGTCTCCCATCCGCATGTTCGGGGGAGACGGTTATTTTCACATCCCGGTATAAATGTCGCCCGCGAGGAGGACGAGGCATTCGCGCGTTTCGCCGAGCGTATTCACATACGAGCTGACGGCGAGCGGCATGGCGTAAAGGTGGAACGAATTGCCGCGTGTGAGCCGGTCAACGCTTCCGGGGACGAGCACAAAGCAAGGGTACTCAAAATTCCGGTCGGCGGCCAGAATGCAGGTCATCTCCGCGCCGCCGGGGACGAGAGCGCCGGTGCGCGCCGTAATGATACGCATGCTGTAGATCTCCATCCAGTACGGCTCTTCCCGGAAGGAATCATCTGTGAAGCACTGCGCGATCGAAACGTTCTTCGCGCGCAGGTCTTTATATACGGAGTTGAAGAAATCCTGATGATCTGCCCGCTCCCAGAGACCGGTATCCGCGCGCAGGAAGGCAAGCTGGCTCTCCGTGAGACCGAACACCGGCTCGCACGTGCCGAGCGAGACGAGCGTTTCGAGCCCGTCGGGCGTGAAGCGCCCGGCGGTAAAGGTGCCGGTGCGCGTGTAGAGCGCTTCTGCGTCGTAGGCAAGCGTTCCCGTGCCCTCCATGAGCCCCGCTGCCCATTCGCCCTTGTAGGTGAACGGAACGCCGGATTCGCTCTCGGCGGTAAAAACGCCCTCGCCGTTTGGCCGGCCGTCCTTGCCGTCTCCGGCGTAGGCTCCGGCCGTCTCGCGGCCCTCCACGGATACGATGCAGTGCTCGTCCGTCAATACGCCGCTGCCGGCAATTTCGCCGCCGCTCCAGCCGCCATACCAGGTGAACTGCTGACCGGCGGCGTTCACGCCGCCGAAAAGCCCCTCACCCTCGGGGCCGGAGCTTTCGAGCGAGCCGGTGTAGGTTCCCAGAAAGCGGCTGCCGCCGTGCCGGATCTCCCACGGGAGATCGGAGGCCTCGCCGCGTACTGCCGTGCCGCCGGAAAAATCGCCGGTGAACACCGCGCCGGAGGAGAGACTAAACTCACCCTCGCCGTCCGGCATACCGGAGACGAGCGAGCCGGTGTATGTTCCTTCCTCCACGCGCCCGAAGAGCGCGGCGCGGCAGGGAACATTCTCGCCCTCGCCGTCGAGAAGACGCTCGGCGGTGAGCATCCCTTCAAAGCGCCAGCCGCCGCCCTGCACGGTGCCGGTGTAGGTACCCTTGGTGAGCGTGCCGGTGAAGGCCGCCGTTTCCGCGGGGAAGGAGAGCGTGAGCGGCTCGTCCGTCAGATGCCTCGTGCAGCCGGTGAGCAGGAGAAGCGAGAGCAGCGCCGAAAAAAGAAGAAGTCGTTTTTTCATGTTGCTCTCCCTTCAGCCCGGCAGCAGCTCGCCTGCAAGAGAGCGCGGCAGCATATTGTCCGAGACGGTAAATTCCTTGTAGCCGTGGCGCGCACGCGCCGCATCGCTCATTTCATAAAGGCCGGATTCGCCGCGGTCGCGGCGCACCGCCATTTCGATCTCCACATCGTAGGTGTAGCGTTCGCCGTCACGCAGGATCTCCACCCAGCCGTGCGGCGCATCCGTGTCGCCGTAGGTGCCGCTGACGATCTTTGCGTCATAGCCGAGAGCACGCGCCGCCGCCCAGAATGCGGAGGCATAGCAGTAGCAGTTGCCGCGCCCGGTGGAGTACATCGTGAGCGCTTCCTGCGTCGCCCAGCCGACGTCGCCGGTCTTGTAGTAGTGGCGGCGGAAATAGGTGAAGCTGTCGCGGACGTAGAGATACATGGCGCGAAGCCTCTCATCGCGGCTCATCGTATCGTCCGTAGTCTCGCGGATGGCGGCGAGAACATAGCCGTCCAGCTCCGCATTGCCGGAGGTGTAGCGCCCGGCGGCGTCAAAATAGAGCGAACCGGCATAGGCGTTTTTGAGAAAGTAGCCGTCTGCCCCGGCATAATAAAGCTGGGAGTCGATCAAAACCGGCCCTTCGGCGGGGCGGCTATCCGGCCCGTCCCATATGGCAGCGCCATCCGCGGCGGTGTATATGTCGCCGCTGCCCCATTCGCCGGGGATAACGTCGGGATAGAAGGACGTTTCCGTATCGGCGGCGTCAAGGGAGAAAAGGCGGTTAAAAAATACTGCGGCTTCGGCGCGTGTTACGTTCTCGCCGCCGTGCAGCGCAATGGCGGCCATGGCGTCCGCTATCGCATCCGACGGGAAAACGCCCTCAAGCAGCACCGCGAGCGAGGACTCCGTGAGCGGGAGAGAGATGTCATCCACGGCGAGAGAAAGACCGGCGGCGCGCTCCACGGCGGAAGCGGCTTCTCCGGCGGTCAGCGTATCCGCGCCGCGAAAAAGACCGTTCTCACAGAGCATGTAGCCCACGGCGTATACCGGCGCGGCGGTGGGCTCCGGCGTCGGCACGGGCGTTGCTTCCGCTTCCGGCACACTTGCCGGCGAAGCTGCCGGAGTGGGCGTGCGAAGCAGCCCGACGCCGGGGAAGAAGAGCGCAAATGCCGCGAGCAGCACAATAGCT
>CAVIVK010000323.1:0-5081 GCA_963645975.1 Bifidobacteriaceae bacterium
CCGTGTACACAATGGTGTTCTTCACCGCCTTATAGAAAAGCGGGCTTTTGAAGGTGTCAATGTAGTTCTTCAGCCCGATGAATTCCGAGCCGAAGGGCTTGTACTTCAAAAAGCTCGTGCGCACGGCGCTGACCACAGGGTAGAGCGTGAATATCACGAACACCACCATGGCAACAAATATGAAGAAATAGCCCCACCGATCCTCGCTGGTGAACCGAAAGCGCCGGTCGGCGAGCGTTCTTCCTCTGGCTTTGCTCATAGTCTTCCCTCCACGAATGAATGTGGGTCAACTCAAAGCCGTGCTTTGAGTTGAAATTAGTTGCCCCGCCCGGCCATGCCGGGCGGGGCAAAGGTAGGTCGCTGTATTTACGGGGTATCCGTCAGCTCTCAGAGAGCGCCGGAGACGCAGCCGTCGGCGCCGAACGCTTCGGTAGCAGCGGAGCAGACAGCGTCATAGACTTCCTGCGCGGTGGCTTCGCCGGCGAGGAGAGCCTGGAACTTCGGGATGATGGTCTCGTCCATGATGGTCTTGGCCGCAGCGCTCTGCTCGGCGGTCACGCCGGCGGGAGGAGCAACGACCAGGCCGATGCAGCGGGCAGCGGCGGTAACGTTGCCTTCGTCAAGGCCTTCGGGGGAAACGTAAGCGTCGCGGCCGGACTGGCAGACGGGCTCAAGGAGCAGGGTCTGGTCAACGGCAGCAACACGCTCGCCGGAGCAGAGGTAATCCATGAAGAGGCAGACGTTCTTCAGGTGCTCCTCGGTGGTGTTGCGGTTCTGGAGGGCGATCATGCCGTCCACGGAGCCGAAGCAGGCAGCTTCCACGCCTTCCATCGTCGGAACGGGCAGGAACGCGTACTGGATGGGCTCGGTGCCAACAGCGTTGGCATCCTTATCCGCGATGCGCTGGTTGTTCGTGTTGATGCTGTTCTCAAAGAGCGGCATGGCCTTGCCGAAGATCATGGCTTTGCCTTCCTGGCACATAACCATGCGCTGGCCGGCTTCGACGCCGTAGTTGGGCATGTAGCCGGACTTCGTCATCTCTTCCACGATCTCGAGGAGCTTGAGCATGTTGTCGGAGGTGTAGGCGTACTTGAGATCGCTGGTGAACGCATTGGTGAGACCCGCGGCGACGCCGAAGATGTTCAGGAAATCGGACGCGGTGACGCCGGAGTTGGCGAACACGAAGCCGAAGCACTCATCGGTGGTGCCGTTCTTGATGACTTCGAGGAACTCCTCGTACGTCCAGCCTTCGGACTGGATCTTCGCGAGATCGGCGCCGGCAGCTTCGAGCATTTCCTTGTTGCCGCCGATGGACTGAATGGTGATGTACAGCGGGAGGCCGTAAACGGTGTTCTCAATGGTCATGTAATCGAGAGCGTTCTGGTCGTAGTCCGCAAGACGGTCGGCGTCCATGTACTTCGCAATGTCGACCGCGATGCCCATCTCGACAAAGCTGCCGATGGAGGAGTAGGAGACCTCAGCGATGTCCGGAGCTTCGCCGGCGTTCGCCATGGTGGAGAGCTTGCTGTTGTGATCTTCCCAGGAGGTCTTGATCACTTCGATCTGGATTTCGGGATGCAGTGCGGTGAACTCGGCGACATAGGTATCGATGTCGTCCAGATAGGTGCCGGAGACCGGGGGAACCATCACGGTGACGGTGTCGGTGGGCTCTACAGGCTGTTCCGTCGGCTGCTCGGCCGGCGCTTCGGTCGGCTCCTGCGCAGCGGGCTGCTGGCCGCAGGCGGCGAGAGCGAAGAGCATAACGAGGGCAAGGATCATTGCAAGGATCTTTTTCATGTTGACGCTCCTTTTTCTTCCTTAAAAATATTATCCGAAATCCCTCTGGGGGATGTGGATACGGTGTTGGCCCGGTTCACGCCGTCAAATTCGATGTAGAACCGGTAGCTGTCGCCCCGGTAGGCGGAATACGTCACCTCCACGGTGACGCCCTCGGCGTCGGTGACGTGGCGCTCGATGAGCAGCACGGGCGCACCCTCCGGGATATCGAGAAGCCGGGCCTGCGCCGCGTTTGCGAGCGCAGCTTCCATGTACTGGTCGCCGGTCTTGAGCGCAAGACCGCGGTTCGTGAGCGCCGCGTATAGGGAGTGATGCTTCAAATCGGTATCGAGAACGCCGCGGCAGAGCGAGGCGTTGAGCGCGGTATTTTCAATGGCCATCGGCACGCCGTCAGCCAGACGCAGGCGGCGGATGAGGATGTAAGTCTCGCCGGGCGCAATGCGAAGGCCGCGCGCGATGGCCGCATCCGCCTTCTTCTCTCCGGCGAAGAGAATCTGCGAGCTTGCCTTCTTGCCGCGCTTTGCCATGTCCTCCGTGAAGCCGGAGACCTGCATGAGCGGCTGGATGAGCTTGCTGGCGGAAACGAACGTTCCCTTGCCCTGCATGCGGTATACCGAGCCGAGCGACTCGAGCTCCGCGACGGCATGGCGCACCGTCATACGGCTCGTACCGTACCGCTGGCAGAGCTCGCGCTCCGAGGGGAGCGCCTGATCGGGCTGAAGAGAGCCATTTTCGATGGCGCGGAGGAGATCGTCGCGTATCGTTTTATAGAGCGCGCGTTCCTGCATGATGTGCGCTCCTCCGTTCCGGCGAAAGACCGCCATGATGGGCAACTGGTATATACCAGTTGGTTCATTCATCATAGTATAGATTGTATACCCCGTCAATAGAGAACCGTGTCACACCGGGAAGATTTGTCATTTTGCACTTTTTCTCCGGCAAATTCTTAGTAGAAACGCTAAACAAAAAAACAGTCTGCCCGGCGCAGAAAATACGCCGGGCAGACCTCTTTCTTGGGGCAGCCACCAGGAAACATGTGCGTCACCGCGTCCGTTTACTTTGCGGCTTTGGCCTTTTCATACAGTTCCATCAGCACCTTGCCGATCTTCATGGAATATTCCACCACCAGATGCTTCTGATCGTTGGGGAGATACCGGCCGAACTCCTGGATCTCGTAGGTCAGATCGCCTTCAAAACCGATATCCGCCAGGCCGGCCATAACCTCGGCCCAGTCGATATTGCCGTGGAAGGGCATCAAATGCTCGTCGGCCACGCCGTGATTGTCCTGCACATGGATGGCATGGAGCCGGGAGCCGATGAGATTCAGGTTCTGCCGGTGGAAGTCGTGTCCCCCCAGATTGGCGTGGCCGAAATCGTAGCATACGCCAACGTGCTGCGGGTCTCCGAACGCATCCACGAGATCGATCAGCTCGTAAATGCTGGCGCAGTAGATGCGCTGCATGGGCTGGCGAGGGCGATACTCAAAGTCGTTCTCCAGGCAGATGCCGATGCCGTTTTCCCGCGCCGTTGCCACATGGCGGCTGTAGTACTCCAGGTTCTTCTCCTTGGAAACAGACATGTCCGGCCCGGCGGAGTATACCGTGCCGGGATGCGTTACCGTCCACTCCACGCCCAGCTCCGCCGAAGCGATAATGGAACGGCGGATCAGCTCCTCCATGGTTTTGACTTTATCCTCGTCGTTCTCGGCGAAAATGTCGTAATACGGCAGATGGGACTGGCGGAACACGACGCCCCAGCGCCGCCCCATTTCCGCGATGTCTTTTACATAGTCCTGCCAATCGTCGTTCCGCATCCGGGAATGCGGATTCATGGATTCGCAGAAATTGATGTCCAGAACCTTATAACCGCCCTGGGCGCACTGGGCAATGCAGAAATCGAAGCCGTTGCGCTCCCGTCCGGGGGTAAAGGCGCAGATGTTTGTAGATGTAGAAATCTCCATATTGGCGCTCCTTTGCTTTTTTATTTCGTGGCAGCTTTCGCGCATCGCCGTCACCGGTATGCGGCGGTGCTGCCTAAAATCAAATGGAGAAAAGGGCTGCTTCCGCAGCCCTTTTTAGAAAACCGAGGAAAACAGAAATCAGGCGACCGCGTTGTTCCGGGCGTACTCGGTCAGCAGATTCTGCATCTCGTCGGACATGATCTCCACCGTTTCTTCCACGGTCTGATCGTTCTCGAGCATGTCAGACACGCCCTGCATGATCGCATAGTAGAAATCCTTGGACGGGCCGACCGTAACGCTGCGCATATCCGCCGGCGTGGAGATGAGCTGGTCATACGCCACCAGGTACTGCGGATACTCCGCCGTCACGGTCTTATAGGCTTCCTCGTCCAGCGCCGCGGTGTTGGAGGGGATGTAGCCGGTGTTGGCGGCAAAGTCGGCCTGCACAGCAGCGGAGGTGAGATACTGCATAAAGACCCAGGAGGCCTCCTTGCGCAGATCGTCGCCGGAATCGAACATGGACAGGCAGGAGCCAGCCACGGTGGCGCCGTCGGAGGCATCGGCGCTCACGCGCAGATACTTGCCGACGCCGACTTCAAAGGCGCCGTTGACCTTTTCCAGAACCGGGGCAACGTTGGAAGAAGAGTTGGTCATCATCGCGAGATCCCCGGCAATGAACATATCGGTCGAACCGTTCTCGTTGATGAGCGCGCCGGCGTCGTACATGGCCTTCCACTGCGTCAGGAAGGTGGCGAGCGCGCCGTTATCGATGCAGGCGAGCTCCGTGGCGGTGCCTTCCGAGCCGTTCTTCTCATTGACAACATAGCTGCCGAGCTGACCCAGCCAGTTGGCGAGCGTCGGGGTGTTCGGCACGGTCTGCAGCACCTTCTGGGTCATGCCCTTGGCCTGCATATCCTGGTAGAGCTGAATAACATCGTCAAACGTCTCGGGAACCTTGTCCCAGCCGGCTTCCTTCAGCAGGTCCATGTTGTAGTAGGAAACGGTGGTAGAGGTCGCAAACGGCAGACCGAGCTGGCTGCCGGCAAACTGCCAGTTGGCCAGAGCGGCGGAGAGGTAGGTGTCCAGGCAGCCGGGCTCCGCGTAAGCGGCCACGGCCTGATCCACGGTAAAGGCCTTGCCGGAGTTGTAGTAGGTCATTTTGCCCGTGGCGTCCAACTGCATCAGGTCGGGCAGCTCCTCAAAGTTGCCGCCGGAGATGATGGCCTTGAGCAGGGTGCTGGCGTCGGAGTACTGCCCCTGATACACGGCGTTCACGGTGATGCCGTATTCGTTGGTGCTGTTGAACTCCTCAATGTACTTGTCC
>CAVIVK010000324.1:0-4504 GCA_963645975.1 Bifidobacteriaceae bacterium
ATATAAATGGAGACGACGTCCATCCACTGAGAAGTCCAGGGCTGAATGATCAGAGCGACAACAAACCCGATGACGCCGATGATCGCCACGGAGGGAACGCGCTTGAGACCGAACTTCTCCTGCAGGAACGCCACGGGAGCCTCGTACAGGTTGACGATGGAGCTGACGCCGGCGAACAGAACGCAGATGAAGAAGATCATGCCGACGATACGGCCGCCGGGCATGCCGTTGAGAACGTTGACAAGGTAGACGAACATGAGGCCCGGGCCGCCCTTGGAGGGCTCAACGCCGCCGGCCGCCATGGCCGGGAGAATGACGAGGGCCGCGAGCAGAGCCGCGATGGTGTCAAACAAAGCAACATTGCGGGCAGAGGAGGGGATATCCTCATCCTTGCTGAGGTAGGAGCCGTAAATGACGGAGCCGTTGCCGGCCACGGACAGGGAGAAGAACGCCTGACCGAAAGCATACACCCAGACCTTGATGTCCAGGAGGCCAGCGGGGTTGATGGTGAAGATGTAGCGGTAGCCTTCGCCGGAGCCGGGGAGGAACGCAATGTAAACGCCGAGGATCACGAACAGGCCGAAGAGGGCCGGCATCATGATTTTGTTGGCCTTCTCAATACCGCCGCCGATGCCCATCGCCATGATGGCGAGAGAAATCACGAGGCCGATGATGAGCCACACGCCGTTGCCAACGGTGAAGAGACCGTTGCTGAACATCATGCTGATGGCCTCGCCAAGCGTCGCCGCTTCGGGAGCAGTAGCGCCGAACGCGCCGCCGATGCTGCCCATGTCGGTGCCGAGGGCGTACAGGCTGCCGGTGATGCCCATCCAGCAGTACTTGAAGATCCAGCTCATGACGACGGTGTAGCCGATGGCAAGCATCATGGAGCCGATGATGGGGATAGCGCCGATGCCCTGGCCGATGCCCTTCTTGCCGTAGCGGCTTTCGGTGCACTTGCCAAACGCATCAACAGGGCCCGCAGCCGCCCAGCGGCCGAGAGCGAATTCTTCCATAACGCCGGAAGAGCCGATGAGGATAACGAAAATGAAATAGGGGAGAAGGAACGTCATGCCACCGTAGGTGGAGACCATGATGGGGAAGCGCCAGATGTTGCCCATGCCGACGGCGGAGCCGATGCAGGCGAGGATGAATCCCCACCGGCTGGTAAAGCCGTCACGGTTCGTGCTAAGCTGTTTGTCTGCCATTGAATTTCCCTCCAATAAATTGATGGATTCGACTGGCACACGGCGCCAGCGGGGACCGGCGCCGTGCCGTCCGGGTTCGCTGGTATACGCTTTCTCAGTTTCTCCGGGGGTTTTGCTTTACTTCTTCTTACTTCTCTTCGTTGGGGTAGGGCTCAAGGAACGCGTGGAAATGACGCATCGGGAGGTTGTGACCCCAGACAATGCGCATGTTGGGGATGTTCTCACGGTCTTCGTACAGAGCCTTGACAGCGGCGATAACGTAGTCAAGGTGCTCCTTGGTCAGACGGCTGCGATCGATCGCGAAGCGGACGACGTTGCAGACCTCGGCCTGCTGCTCCGGAGTCTTGAGGTCGTATTCCATGGAGTAGTCGCCGAGCTCGGAAACGCGGATGCCGTAGCGGCGGATCAGCTCGAGCGAGAAGCCCTCGCCCGCGAAGGTGTCGTGGCCGCGCTTGCCGTCGAAGAACTCGTCCATGTTGATGTACACGGCGTGGCCGCCGGCGGGAAGGACAACGCCCTTGACGCCCGCATCATAGAAGCCCTCGGCCAGGTAGTTGCACTGTGCAACGCGCTCGTTCATGTAGTTGAAGTCGCAGCTCTCGTACAGGCCAACAGCCAGAGCCATGATGTCACGGCCGGACATGCCGCCGTAGGAGTCGTTGCCGTAGCAGGAGATCTGCTTGACCTTCAGCAGAACGCCGACGTCGGTCTTGACGGTGCCGTCCTCGTTGAAGTCGGAGAAGTTCTTCCAGAACAGGCCCTTGTCGCGGAAGGCCACCATGCCGCCCATGTTGGCGTGGCCGTCCTTCTTCGCGGACATGCAGAAGCCGTCGCAGTAGGAGAACATCTCGGTGGCGATCTCGGCGATGGACTTGTCGGCGTAGCCTTCTTCGTTCATCTTGATGAAGTAAGCGTTCTCGGCCCAGCGAGCGGTATCGAACACGACCGGAATGTTGTAGCTATGCGCAACACGGTTGATTTCCTTCAGGTTGCCCATGGAGACGGCCTGGCCGCAAACCGGGTTGTTGGTGATGCAGCAGAAAATCAGCGGGACGTTCTCCGGGCCGACCATCGTGATGAGCTTTTCGAGCTTCTCGATGTCCATGTCGCCCTTGAACGGGTTCTTCTCGTAGCGGCCGCCTTCCGGCACTTCCCACAGCAGTTCCTTGTTGTACAGGTTGCGGGGAATGGAGCCCATCTGCTTGATGTTGCCCTCGGTGGTATCAAAGTGGCCGTTGGAGGGGATGGTGAACTTCTTGCCCGGATGACGCTTGTTCAGGATGTTGCGGACGATCTCCATCAGGACGGACTCCGCAGCACGGCCCTGCTGGATGATGAAGGTGTTGGGGCGCTCCATCTGCGCAGCGCCGCCGTTGAACAGGCCGCCTTCGTACTCGGGAAGGTAGACGTTCTCCATCATGGTCTCCACGTCGCGGCAGTCGGTGCGGACGTAGTCGATGATCTTCTTCCAGTTCTTCTCGCCGCCGCGCTCGAAAATGTCGCGGAAGGTGTCGAGAAGGACGTAGTAACCGGTGTTGCGGCCGTAGGCCTCGTCGCCGAGGAACAGGGACGCCCACTGCTGGTTGGTCATCGCGGTGGTGCCGGAGTCGGAGAGCATGTCAACCGTCAGCATGCCGGCGGGGAAAGCGAACTCGTTGTAGTGCGTCGCCTTCAGGACGCGCTCACGCTGTTCGACCGTGACATCGGGAATGTCGCGGACGGCGAACGTGAAGTGATGGGGAGCGGGAACGTTCAGGGGATACTCTTTACTCATAATACTGACCTCCATAATGTTGGCGCTTTGCGCCTTTTGTTTTGGAGATACCCCGGTCGTCGCAGACAGCTCGCTGCCGGCGCCTGGCGGACAGTATCAGATCGACGAAAGAATTTAAAGGACGGCGATGCACTCGATCTCAACGAGCGCGTCCTTGGGGAGACGGGCGACTTCGACCGCGCTGCGCGCCGGGCAGGCGCCGGCAAAGAACGTGGCGTAAACGCCGTTCATGGCAGCGAAGTTGTTCATGTCGCTCAGGAAAACGGTAGTCTTAATAACGTTTTCCATGGTGGCTCCGGCGGCCGCGAGGACGGCCTTGCAGTTTTCAAGAGACTGGCGGGTCTGTTCCTCGATCGTAGCGGGGAACGCACCGGCGGCCGGGTCAATGGGAAGCTGGCCGGACGTGATGATCAGGTTTCCCGCCTGGATGCCCTGCGAATAGGGGCCGATCGCCGCGGGTGCCTTCTCGGTGGAAATAACGGTTTTCAATTCTGGTTTCACCTCCTTGGTGTGAGAATAGTTTATCATTCAACGAAACGAGTGTCAATATAAACCACAATTCTTTTCAGAGCCTAAATGCGTTTTTGTGTATAAATCACAAATATTTGCGAGCTATTCGCACAAACTGAGAATTTTTCCTCTCATTGTGAGAATTTCCCCGGAATTTCGCCCCCATTTTCCTTGTCTTGGGCGTTTTGGTATGGTAGTATGAGAATTACCGCAGCGCTGAGGAGGTACAAAAACATGACGGAACAACTGCTTTCGCAGTATACGAGGCTGGTCGAATTCCTCGGCCACGTTCTTGGGCCGGATTATGAGATCATTCTGCACGAAATTTTGCCGGAGCAGAGCCGCGTTGCTGCAATCGCCAACGGCGGCATCAGCGGGCGAGACGTCGGCGCGCCGATCACAAACGCCGCACTGCGCATGATCATACAAAAACAGTATGAATCGAACAACTACATTATTAACTATACCGGCCAGCTTGCGAACGGAAAAACGCTCCGCTCAAGCACAATGTTCATCAAGGACGGCGGAAAGCTCGTAGGGCTTTTGTGCATCAACTTTGATGACAGCCGCTTCCACGAGATTAGTGACAGCATTCTCCGGCTCGTGCACCCGGACGACTTTGTCCATCACCACTATTTCCCCAGCGATGCGCCTGCCAAGCAGCCGATGCAGCCGCAGCATGCTCCGGCGCAGCCGGCGGAGCATTTCCAGTCCGACATGAACGGGCTGATGGAAGATCTCTTCGCAACCGTGACGAAAGACACCGGTGTGCCGCTGCGCCGTCTAACACAGGCCGAGCGCGCCGAGATCGTCGCTCGGCTTTACGAGCAGGGGATGTTCGAGCTGCGCGGCGCCGTGCAGTTCACGGTGGAAAAGCTCGGCTGCTCGCAGGCGAGCGTGTACCGGTATATTAAAAACGCCAAAGCCGCAGAGGAATAAAAAAGCGCCGCCGGGCAGTGAATTGCACCCCATTAGTTAGACAAGCATGGTAAAATACTTGTACTAAGGAATG
>CAVIVK010000325.1:0-4266 GCA_963645975.1 Bifidobacteriaceae bacterium
CCGCAAGGAAGTGCTTCCCGCCGCGGCCGAGTTCACCGAGCTCGAGGTGAGCGAAGATCTCGCCGCTAACGGTGTCACCGGCATTTTTGAAGGCGACAACGGCACCGGCTATGTTGTCACCGCGGAAAAGACCGGCTACGGCGGCGCCGTTGTCGTCACCGTCGGTTTCGATACCGAAGGCAAGATCCTCTGCGTGAAGGCGAATGTCTCCACCGAAACGCAGGGCGTCGGCAGCAAGGTCGGCGAAGAATCCATGCTTGCCAAGTTTGAAGGCCTCTCCGGCGATGTGAGCGATGTTGTGCTCAAGACCGGCGCCACCTTCACCAGCAATGCCGTCCGCGAGGGCGTGCAGGCCGCTTGCGCCGCCGTCGCGGCGATCCAGTAAGGGAGGGCGGAGAAAATGAAAAAAAGAATGCAGATCCTCGTTAACGGTATTTTCAAGGAAAACCCCGTTCTCGTGCTGGTGCTCGGCTGCTGCTCCTGCCTTGCCATTTCCGTAACAGTCAAGGGCAGTCTCGGCATGGGCGTCGCGCTCACCTTTGTTCTCATCGGCTCCAACGTCGTTATCTCGGCGCTGCGCAAGATCATCCCCGACAAGATCCGTATCCCGTGCTACATCGTCGTCGTTGCGACATTCGTAACGCTCGTCGAAATGGTCGTGCACGCGTATCTCATCGATCTTTATAACTCGCTCGGCATCTTCCTTCCGCTGATCGTCGTTAACTGCATCGTGCTTGGCCGTGCCGAAATGTTTGCCAACAAAAACGGCGTTCTCGACAGCCTCTTTGATGGTCTCGGCATGGGCATCGGCTACACGATGGTCCTTACTGCTATGGCGGTAGTCCGCGAGCTTCTCGGCTCCGGCAGCCTGTTCGGCTATCAGATCATCCCCGAAGAGTACACCATCCGCATCATTTCCCAGACGCCGGGCGGATTCTTCATGTTCGGTCTGGCCATGGCGATGCTCGTGCTCGGCCTGTCCAAGCAGGGCAAGACCTTCAAGCCCGAAATGGGCTGCGGCGACGGCGGCTGCGCCGGCTGCGGCAGCGCAGACAGCTGCACCGAGAAAGATAAGGAGGCGAAGAACTGATGCTCAAGGAAGTACTGAAAATCATGTTCGGCATGATCTTCACGCAGAACTACGTTCTCGTGCAGTTCATCGCCATCTGCCCGTTCCTGGGCGTTTCCAAGAAGTTTGACTCCTGCATCGGCATGAGCGGCGCCGTTATCTTCGTTATGACGCTCGCGAGTGCTGCCACGCACCTCATCTATCAGTATGTCATGGTGCCGAACGGTCTGGAGTATCTTTCCACGATCATCTTCATCCTGGTCATCGCCGCGCTCGTGCAGTTCGTCGAGATCTTCCTGAAGAAGTATGTTCCGCCCCTGTACAAGTCCCTCGGCGTTTACCTCCCGCTCATCACCACCAACTGCGCGGTGCTTGCCGTGACGCTGCTGAACGTCAGCAACGGCTACACGGCCATGGGCGGCGGCCTGCTGCTCAGCTGCGTCAACGGCTTCTCCGCCGGCGTCGGCTTCGGTCTCGCGCTGATCCTCTTCTGCGGCGTCCGCAAGGCGCTCGAGCATGCCAAGCCCCCGAAATGCTTTGAAGGCCTGCCCATCACGCTCGTGGCGGCGGCTCTCACCAGCATGACGTTCATGGGCTTTGCCGGCATGGCTGACAAGCTGTTCGGTTAAGGGAGGAATGTGACATGTCTGGAGTTATTAGCGCAATTGTTGTTCTGCTCATCATCGGCGCGGTGTCCGCGCTGATCCTCGTCATCGCTTCCAAGTACATGAGCGTCCCCGAAAATGAACTCTTCCCCGCGATCCGCGAATGCCTGCCCGGCGCCAACTGCGGCGCGTGCGGCTACGCCGGCTGCGACGGCTACGCCAAGGCGCTGGCCGAAGGCGAAGAGACGAAAACCAACCTCTGTGTCCCCGGTGCCGACGGCGCCGCCGCTGCCATCGCCGAGCTCATGGGCGTTGAGGCGGAGGACGTTGTGGAGATGGTCGCTTACGTCAAGTGCAACGGCAGCTGTGAGACCGCCAAGCACAAGTACGAGTACGCCGGCATCAACAACTGCTCGGCCGCGAACATCCTCTTCCAGGGCGAATGGGCGTGCCCGAACAGCTGCCTCGGCTACGGCGACTGTGAGAATGCCTGCCCGTCGGATGCCATCCATGTGGTGAACGGCGTCGCGAGAGTGTATCCGGGCAACTGCACCGGCTGCGGCATCTGCACCCGCACCTGCCCGAACCACATCATCGCGCTGCGCCGCGCGATCGATCCGACCATCGTCCGCTGCAGCAACACCCAGAAGGGCGCGCAGACCCGCGTTGCCTGCTCGAAGGGGTGCATCGGCTGCATGAAGTGCGAGAAGGTCTGCCCGACCGGAGCCATCAAGGTGGTTGACAATCTCGCCCGCATCGACTACGATAAGTGTGTCGGCTGCGTCGCCTGCTCGGAGAACTGCCCGGTGGGCGTTATCCAGAGATTCTGATTTTCCACAGAGAAAATCCGTCCGGCAAAGCCGGACGGATTTTTTATGAAAAGGGTTTATCCAATGAAGCCTGAACGGACAAAAAAAGACTGCCTCCGCGCGGATATACTGCTTATCGCGGCGCTCCTCGTACTTGCTCTCAGCCTCTTCGCCTTCCAGCGGCTGAGCCGGAAGGACGGCGCTCTGGCAGTCGTATACGTAAACGGCGAGCGCACGGCGGAGTATCCTCTTTCCGAGAACACGACCGTTACGCTGCACGCCCCGAATGGCGGCTACAACATCCTCGTCATCTCCGGCGGCTGTGCCGATGTGACGGAGGCAAGCTGCCCGGACGGTATCTGTGTCCGCGCGAAAGCCGCGCAGTACGAGGGCGACACAATCGTGTGCCTCCCAAACAAAACGGAGATCCGCATCGAGGGTGCGGCTTCCTCCGACATTGATTTGGTGAGCTGATATGAAAAAGACGAAACGGCTTGTCCTGCTTGCGATGCTGACCGCTGTGGCGATGATCCTCTCGTATGTGGAATCGCTGCTGCCGTCGGTCGGCATTCCGGGCGTCAAAATGGGTCTGGCGAATATCGCCGTTATTTTCGCGCTTTTCCGCTTCGGTTGGAAAGAGGCGGCGGCGCTCTCGCTCGTGCGCGTCGTGCTCGTGAGCCTTCTGTTTGGCAGTGTCGGCGCAATGCTCTATTCTCTTGCGGGCGCGGTGCTCAGTCTTGCGCTCATGGCGCTCCTGCGCCGGATCGACCGGTTTTCCACCGTGGGCGTCAGCGTCGCGGGCGGCGTTGCGCACAACGCCGGGCAAATCCTGATGGCCATGCTCATATTGCAGACAAAGCAGCTCCTCGGCTATTTGCCGGTGCTTGCCGTTTCGGGCATCGCGGGCGGCGTGCTCACGGGGCTCGTTGCGGCGCTGCTCATCCGGCGCATCCCGGAATAAAATTCGGACACAGGAGAAAAACCGAAAATGAGAAATAAAACGGTTTTATCGTATATAAAGCGTCATGCGGGAGAGATATTCTGGTTCATAGTCCCGCCGCTCATTGCGCTCATCTACTACGCCATGAAGCGCGTCTTTATCTATCTCGGGCCGGACGCGGAGCTCTATTACAGCATAGCCGAGAATTTCTGCGCCACCGGCCACTTTATTCAGACGGCGCGGGATTCGGCGCTCTTTGTTGTGCCGTTCGGCGTGCCGCTGATCCTGACCGTCCTGCGGCTGATCGGCTTCACGCTCCCCATGATCATTGCCCTGCAGTATCTTATGTTCGGCACGGCGTGTATGCTCCTTTATAAAACGGAGCGCATCCTCTTCGGAAAAGGCGGGTTTGCTCCGCCAATTTACTGCCTTGCCCTTGCCCGTGCCCGGATCGATCTTTATGATATTTATCTCGAGCATTATTTCCTTCTGCTGATCATTCTCCTGCTGTATGTTTCCGTGCGGCGGGATATACCGGTGAAGAAGCGCCTGACGTATATGAATCTTGCGGGCATGTACATGGTGGCCTGCCGTCCGGTGCTCGCGCCGGTGTATGCCGCGGTACTGATCTATTCGCTGGTGCTGCTTGTCCGGCGTCAGCTTTCCGCCGGAAGGTTCGTGGTGTTTCTGTTGATCCCTGCCGTGCTCTTCGGCGCGAATACTCTTGTAAATTACCGGGAGACCGGGTATCCGATCGTGATGGATTCCTACAGTGGGCAGGACTTTTATGCCGCCAATAATCCCGAGGCCAGCGTGGGATACTACAGCAGCCAGATCTATGAA
>CAVIVK010000326.1:0-4003 GCA_963645975.1 Bifidobacteriaceae bacterium
TCGATGTGCTTGTTGTTGATGTCAACGCCCTGCTGACGGTACACCTTCTGGACTTCCTGCACCAGATAGTTGCGGACGCCCGGATGGCCAAACTCGTCGTCGTTCACACCGCGAATGCGGAGGACATCGTGCGGGCTGAGCGCGCCGCGGGTCAGTTCCTGACCCTGATCGATGTGGTCGCCGTTCTGCACGATGATACCGGCGCCCAGAGGAACCTGGTACACACGGGTCTCACCCTGCTCAGCGTTGGTGACGGTGAGCGCCATCATGTTCTTGCGGGCTTCCTCGATCGTGAGTGTGCCGCTGATCTCGCTGAGAACGGCCATCTTCTTCGGCTTGCGCGCCTCGAAAAGTTCTTCGACTCGCGGAAGACCCTGCGTGATGTCGTCACCGGCGATACCGCCGCTGTGGAACGTACGCATGGTCAGCTGCGTGCCGGGCTCGCCGATGGACTGCGCGGCGATGACGCCGACGGCCTCACCGGAGTTGACCGGCTTGCCGGTGGCAAGGTTCATGCCGTAGCAGCGGGCACAAACGCCGCAGCGGGACTCACAGGAGAGAACGCTGCGAACCTCCACGCTCGTGATGCCATGGGCGGCGAGGAATTTCGCATCGCCGGACATGAGAAGGTGGTCGGTATCGAACAGCACTTCGCCGGTCTTGGGATCGGCGATGGGCTTGGCCGGGAAACGACCGTGGATGTTCTCGCCGAAGGAGTGGATATACTCGTCGTACTTCGGATCCTCGGGATCGAGAACGAACACGGCGTAACCGCGGCTGTTGATCGCGGTGGCGGGGACGCCTTCGGTCGTGCCGCAGTCCGGCTCACGAATGATGACATCCTGGCTGACGTCGACCATTCGACGAGTCAGGTAACCGGAGTCGGCGGTACGAAGCGCCGTATCAGCCATACCCTTTCGGGCGCCGCGGGTGGAGATGAAGTATTCGAGAACGCTCAGACCTTCGCGGAAGTTTGCCTTGATGGGGATCTCGATGGTCTTACCGGCGGTGTTCGCCATCAGGCCGCGCATACCGGCGAGCTGACGAATCTGGTTGGCGCTGCCTCGCGCACCGGACGTCGCCATGATGTTGATGGGGTTGAACTCGTCGAGGTTATCCATCAGGGCCTTGGCGACTTCGCCGGTCGTCTTTTCCCACTCAGAAACGACCATGCGGTAGCGTTCGTCGTTGGTGATAAGACCGCGCTTGTACTGCTTTTCGATCGCGAGAACCTTTTTCTCGGTTTCGGCAATCTTCGCCTTCTTCGCCTCGGGGACGACCATGTCCGCAATGGAGATGGTCATACCGCTGCGGGTGGAGTACTTGTAGCCCTGCGCCTTGATGCTGTCGAGTACTTCGGCAGAAATGGTGAATCCGTGCTTCTGGATGCAGCGGTCGATGATATCACCGAGCTTCTTCTTGTCAACGCGGAAACCGATTTCGTAATCGAAAGCGTGCTCCGGATCGGTACGATCCACAAAGCCGAGATCCTGCGGAATGGGCTCGTTGAAGATGATGCGTCCGACCGTCGTTTCGACGGTCTTGTGGGTCTCCACACCGTCGATCGTCTTGGTCACACGGACCTTGACGGGGCTGTGGAGCGTAACTTCCCCAGCCTGATACGCCATGAGCGCTTCCTCCGGGCTGCAGAATGCCATGCCGGTTCCCTTTTCCTCACGCACGTAGGTGAGATAGTAGGAGCCGAGAACCATGTCCTGCGTCGGAATAGAGTGCGGGTGGCCGTCCTGCGGACGCAGGAGGTTGTTCACCGAGAGCATGAGGATGCGGGCTTCCGCCTGCGCCTCGGCGCTCAGAGGAACGTGGATGGCCATCTGGTCGCCGTCAAAGTCGGCGTTGTACGCAGTACAGGCCAGCGGGTGCAGCTTGAGCGCGCGGCCTTCCACGAGCACCGGCTCGAACGCCTGGATGCCCAGACGGTGCAGCGTCGGCGCGCGGTTGAGCAGCACCGGGTGCTCCTTGATGACGACGTCGAGCGCGTCCCAGACCTCCGCCTTTTGGCGATCCACCATTTTCTTGGCGGATTTGATGTTGTTGGCAACGCCGTCCTCGACGAGCTTTTTCATCACGAACGGGCGGAACAGCTCAATGGCCATTTCCTTCGGCACGCCGCACTGGTACATCTTGAGTTCCGGGCCGACGACGATAACGCTTCGGCCGGAGTAGTCGACGCGCTTGCCCAGCAGGTTCTGACGGAAGCGGCCCTGCTTGCCCTTGAGCATATCGCTCAGAGACTTGAGCGCGCGGGAGTTCGCGCCGGTGACGGCGCGGCCGCGGCGGCCGTTATCGATGAGGGAGTCCACCGCCTCCTGCAGCATGCGCTTTTCGTTGCGCACGATGATGTCGGGCGCGCTGAGCTGGATGAGACGCTTGAGACGGTTGTTGCGGTTAATGACGCGGCGGTAGAGATCGTTCAGGTCGCTCGTCGCGAAGCGGCCGCCGTCGAGCTGAACCATTGGGCGAATCTCCGGCGGGATAACCGGGAGAATGTCGATGATCATCCAGGAAGGCTTGTTGCCGGACTGGCGGAACGCCTCAACAACTTCGAGACGCTTGACGATCTTCGCCTTTTTCTGGCCGGACGCAGACTTCAGCTCCTCGCGGAGGTCGTGGGAGAGCTGCTCGCAGTCGATCTCTTCGAGCAGCTTCTTAATAGCCTCAGCGCCCATGCCCGCCTGGAAATCGTCCTCATACTTCTCGCGCATGTCGCGATATTCCTTCTCGGAGAGAAGATCGCAGCGCTTGAGCGGCGTGGAGCCGGGATCGGTAACGATATAAGAGGCGAAGTAAAGAACCTTTTCCAGGGTATGCGGCGTCATGTCGAGCAGCAGACCCATGCGGGACGGAATGCCCTTGAAGTACCAGATGTGGCTCACGGGCGCGGCCAGCTCAATGTGGCCCATACGCTCACGGCGCACCTTGCTCTTGGTGATCTCGACGCCGCAGCGGTCGCAGATTTTGCCTTTGTAGCGGATCTTCTTATACTTTCCGCAATGGCATTCCCAGTCCTTCGTAGGCCCGAAAATACGCTCGCAGAAAAGGCCATCGCGCTCAGGCTTGAGCGTGCGGTAGTTGATGGTCTCCGGCTTCTTCACTTCGCCGTGGGACCAGGAAAGGATCATTTCGGGAGAAGCAATGCCAATCTGAATGGCGTCAAACGGGGTGTAGCTCATTATTCTCTCTCCTCCACTTCATCCGTATCGTCGTCGCCGAAGGACTCTTCGTTCTCCGGCTCATCGCCGAACACCGACTGACTGCGGTCGATGCTGAAGCCAGCGTCGCTGAAGTCCTCCTCGCTCGCGCGGTAATCATCGCGCATGCCGGGGATGTAATCGTCCTCGTCGTCCTCTTTGAGTTCGATCTCCTGTCCGTCCTTGTCGAGGACCTTGATGTCCAGACACAGGGACTGGAGCTCCTTGACCAGAACCTTGAACGATTCCGGCACGCCGGGCTGCGGGATGTTGTGACCCTTGACGATGCTCTCGTACGTGCGGACACGGCCGGTAACGTCGTCGGACTTGACGGTCAAAATCTCCTGCAGGGTGTGCGCCGCGCCGTAGGCCTCGAGCGCCCAGACTTCCATTTCGCCGAAGCGCTGGCCGCCGAACTGCGCCTTGCCGCCGAGCGGCTGCTGCGTGACGAGGCTGTACGGGCCGGTGGAACGGGCGTGGATCTTATCGTCAACGAGGTGGTGCAGCTTGAGGAAGTACACCCAGCCGACGGTGACGTCGTTATCGAACTTGTCTCCGGTGCGGCCGTCGTACAGCACGCTCTTGCCGTCCTCACGGAGTCCGGCCTCGCGGAGCGTTTCGCGGATGGTGGTCTCGTTCGCGCCGTTGAAGATCGGCGTGGCGACCTTCCAGCCGAGCGCCTGCGCCGCGTAGCCCAGGTGGACTTCGAGGACCTGTCCGATGTTCATACGGGACGGAACGCCCAGCGGGTTCAGCACGATGTCGAGCGGAGTGCCGTCCGGCAGGTACGGCAT
>CAVIVK010000327.1:0-3032 GCA_963645975.1 Bifidobacteriaceae bacterium
ACGGTGAAAGACAGCACTTGTGACAAGGAACAAGCAATCAAGTATTTACAGAGACTATTGTCGATATAAGAAGATGAAAAAGGAAACGGCGTGACCGAGGTCACGCCGCTCTTTGAAAACCACAAGGCTTTCACCATTTTTTGATTTTACTGTTTTACGCTCTCTGCCGGAATCGTTCCGGCGGAGTTTTTTATCGGGATACTTCTGCCAGCAGCAGAAACACGGAAAGAAACAGGCAGAAGAGCGGAACGATCACCGCGTCAGCCGACCTGGTGGAGCATGCCGAAGAGCACGTTCACCCGCCCCGGAAAGCGGTCAAGACTGATGTACATCGGCGTGCCGCTCTGGTCACCGTCGAAGTACACGGTCAGGTAGCTGTTTGCGCCGGCAAAGTCCGTCAGCAGCTCGCCGCCGCCCGGATTGAGCTGGGCATAGTGGAACATGGCGTCGTCCGTCTGCGCAAGGCGGTAGCCGGAAAAGCCCCAGTATTTTGCCAGCAGCGTGCAGAACTTGTCCACGGTCATGCCGTCCGGCAGGATGTCGTCATAGTTGTTGTACGTATGGAACGTCTCCATGCCGTTGCTGGTCTCCACCGTCACATCGCCACCAGGGATGGGCGTGTCCGTCTCGTCCGCCTTGGCCTCCGTGGTGAGCTGCACGATCTTTCCGCTCATCGTATCGACAAAGAGGTTCATGTAGTACTTTCTATCCGCGGTTCCGCCGCGGACAATGTAGCTGTGGGGGAAAATACGGCCAAACCAGTAGTCGCTCACGCCCATGTTCGGCGCTTCGCCGAGATAGTCCGGTTCGCCGTCAAAGAATCGGTACTCCGAAGAGAGAATGCCCATGTCCTGCATTTTTGCAATTTCCTGCCGCGCAACCTTGACCGCCTGCGCAGGGCTGTTGATGAGCCGCCCGGCAGCAAAGGCGCTCCCGGCGAGCACGAGCACGAGCGCCGCCGCGATCAGCACGGTGCGAAGCGTCCGCTTCGCGCGAAGGGTTTTTCCTGGATTTTTTTCCTGCATAGCCGATGTGACCTCCTGAATGATTTCATCGTCGATCCCACCGGCCGCTTCCATAATATCCAACGCTTTCACAGCAATTCCTCCCGAATGAGATAGTCACGCAGCTTTTTCCGGCTGCGGCATAGTGAGGTATGCACCCTTCCCTCCCGGCAGCCGAGCTTTTCGGCGATCGCCGCGGCGGGCAGAGCCAGATAGTAGCGGGCGGTGAAAATGATCCGGTCGTTTCGGGAAAGCGTATGGAGAAAGGCGTTCACCGCTTCTGCCAGTTCCCGCATCTCCACGGCGCGCTCCACGCTCTCCCGCCCCGCGACACACTCAGCGAGCTCATCGAGCGCCGCGTCCGTCTCGCCGCCGCCGCGTTTTTGCGCCGCGCCGGCGCGAAAGCGGGAAAAGGCGCCATTGCGCACCGTGCGGAAGAGGTACGCGCCGAGATGCGCCGGGCGCTGCGGCGGGATGGTGTTCCAGAGCGAGAGATAGGCGTCCTCCGCCGCGGGGAGAAACCGGCGCGCCATGCTCTCGCACGCGCCGCCGTACTTTCGCGCCGTTTCGGCAATCGCCTGCTCGTCGCGCCGCCAGTACAGGTCTACGATGAAGCTGTCCTCCATGATCCTTCCTCTTTCTTTCGGGGCTGTCCTTTTTTGATCTGCGCTTGAGTACTCACCCTTATAGACGCAATTGGGAGCAAAAAGCTTACAGGAAATTACTATAAATGTTGTCCTATCGTGTTTCCCATACAATTCCTTTACGAGATTAATATAAAAGCTCTTCCATAACAAAAAAAGTAGTGGTATAATATATACGCCAAACCAACTCAATACTGCGAAAAAGTGTATTTCTCTCAAAGGGTGTATTATACTCTTTTTTTGCCTACAAACTGAATTTGATAAAAATGCAAATTCCGTTTCTGTAGGCATGAGGGTTTCCTTTTCCGCAGAGTTGGTTTGGCGACTATCGGAGTTTGCGTTTTTTGTGCGGCTGCTCCGGTAGCCGCACTTTTTATTTTATAGGAGGCAAGAAATGAAAAAACTGGTCGCCGCGCTTCTCCTGGTCACTCTGCTGTTTTCTCTTGCTGCCTGCGGCAGCGCTGCTTCTCCTGCAAAAGACTCTCCCGCCAACGATCCCCCCGCATCCGCAGAACCAACCGCCGAGCCTGTCGTCGAACCGCAGCCGGAAGAACCCACGGAAAACACATACTATGGAACATGGGAAGTTGTCTCCATTGAGCAGAACGGTATTTCTGCAACTGTCGAGGCTTTGGAAAAAAACGGAAACTATAATGCAAGTCATATCGGGCTTATTCTGTGCGAAGATGGGACAGGCTGCCTTTATGTGCAGGAGGCGCAAAATATGCTCAAATGGAACATCACGGAGGACGGCGTATCCGTAAATAACGTGACGCTTCCTCTCGTCAACAGCCAACTTGTAATAAGCATGGACGACGGCACGGTTTGCTATTTGGAAAAGATTTCGGAAGATCAGACGATTCCCGAACCGTCCGCCGAGTCCACTGCTGAGCCTTCCGCAGAAACCGGGCTGCGCCCCGAATTCAAGGAGGCTATGGACAGCTACGAGGCGTTCTACACCGAATACTGCGATGTTTTGAAGAAATATACAAGCAATCCTTCGGATTTTTCTATTCTTACACAATACATGAGTCTCATGGGAAAGCTCTCCGACATGGATGAAAAATTTAAAGCATGGGAAAGCGAGGATTTAAACAGCGAAGAGCTGAAGTATTATATGGACGTGAATAACCGTGTAATGAAAATGCTGCTCGACGTTACCGGCTGAAATAACTGAAAAAAGTTTTGCCGCCCCAGATGAACGAATCATCTGGGGCGGCTTTCACGTAAATGAGTTTACCGGCTATACATGGCCGTCATAGCGGCGATGTGGTCGATGTTCTCGTTCTTCCCGCCGGAATTTCTGTTCGCGCGGAAAATAATTATTATCCTCCCCTGCCGCATCTTGCGGAGGCCGTCCGCAGTATGCTATACTATATAAAAG
>CAVIVK010000327.1:3042-3999 GCA_963645975.1 Bifidobacteriaceae bacterium
AACGAAGAGCTGAAATACTACATGGATGTAAATAACCGCGTAATGAAAATGCTGCTTGACGTTACCGGCTGAAAGAATAGTTTTGCCGCCCCGGAGAAATAAATCATCCGGGGCGGCTTTTACGTAAATGGATTTACCGGCTGTACATGGCCGTCATGGCGACGATGTGATCGATATACTCGTTCTTCCCACCGGAATTTCGGTTCGTGCGGCACAAAAAAAATATTATTCTCCCCTGCCATATCTTGCGGATGCCGTCCGCAGTATGCTATACTTTATAAAAGACACCCAACTTCAAAAATTAAAAACAGGAAGGAAAGATCCGTATGAATTTCAGAAAGCTGCTTCCTCTTCTGCTCGCTGTGGTGTTGCTCTGTGCATGTGCAGTGCTGGTGGCGGTGCCTGCGCTCGCTGCCGATATAGACATAAAAGAGTCTGGCACCGTCGGAGAATACAAATGGATCACGATCACGCCCTCAAGAGGCTACGATGACGAGTATGTCACCAAAATTGTGCAGACCGGCGGCGTTTTGCCTCCCGGCATGTCGTTGGGGCAAAATCAGGACGTGTCATGCCTTGCCGGTACACCGACACGAGCCGGCACATACGAGATAACGGGCGTAACGTACTACGCAGACACAGAGGCCGCATGGGAGTACAGTTGGCAAATACGGCTGTTTGTCGTTTCCGCGCCCACTCCGACTCCGACAACAGCTCCGACAACAGCTCCGACAACAGCTCCGACAACAGCTCCGACATCGGCTCCGACAACGGCTCCGACATCGGCTCCGACAACAGCTCCGACATCGGCTCCGACATCGGCTCCGACATCGGCTCCGACACCGATTGCCGGTGCACCGGTCATCACGAAGCAGCCGGCAAAGGAGACGGTAGAGTCCGGGGGCAGTGCAACGTTTATCGCGAACGCCACGGGCTGGGCGTGGTGTGCATGGCGCT
>CAVIVK010000328.1:0-3906 GCA_963645975.1 Bifidobacteriaceae bacterium
GGTCAGATATGTTCGGATGCAGGTAGCAACCAAACAAGAGAATGGTTCAATCAGGTTAAGCCGTTCTTGACGTCGGAACAAATATCAGTGATAGAAGAAGTAAATCTCATTACCCCAGAGAGTATCCATCTTAACTCATTTATGTTTGAGCCGCTAATTGATATTTCCGACTGGACATTAAAGGATTTATACACACGAGTAACGAACCTATAAATATGTTTTCTGTGGCAACGCTATGGCAACAAAAAGTCAGATAGCCCATGCTACCTGAATAATGAAAGCAATACAAATAATCTGTGCTAAATCCCATAAGCAAACTTGTTTAGAATAGGCTTGACGGGAGCGAGTGGGAATAACGAAAGCACCGAAAGCCCGCATGATGCGGGCTTTCGGCGTATTGCGAAATCTTTGAATTGAGAGATGAATCATAATTCTGGGGGGGAAAAAATATGCTGCCGACAAGGGAAGAAGCAATGGAACTGCTCCGGGATGGCCTTGCGTGCAATCCGGGGCCGTGGGGGAGGCATTGCCTGACGGCGGCGCATTGCGCGGAGAAAATCGCCGCCGCGTGCGGGGATATGGATCCGGAGAAAGCGTACATATTGGGGCTGCTGCACGATATCGGGAGAAAATTCGGCGTGCGGCATCTGGGGCATGTTTCCGACGGATTCACCTACATGCAATCGCTGGGGTACGATGAGGCGGCAAAGGTCTGTCTGACGCATTCTTTCCATAACCGCACGTTGGACGACTATATCGGGAAATTTGACGTTTCGGAGCCGGAGCTGGCGCTTATCCAGACGGAACTGGACAAAACGGTATACGATGAATACGACCGGCTGATCCAATTGTGCGATGCTCTCTCAGGCGCGGAAGGCGTGCTGGATATCGAGGAGAGAATGAGCGATGTCCGAAAAAGATACGGCTCCTATCCGCCAGAAAAGTGGGCTTCCAACATGCACCTGATGCATCACTTTGAAGAGAAGGCGCACCGAAACATTTATCTTGTGTGCGAGAAGGACTCGTTTGTGCCGGGGGAGATGTAACGGCACCATTCCCAAAGCCACCGCTGCCGGATTTTTTTGAAGTCCGGCAGCGGTGGCTTTTGATCATACCGATTTACGAAACCGGGGCGTTCCCGGTAGATTTCCTCGTCAGAAACAAGGCCAAAGCTGCGCCCATAAGACCGCCGGTCAGCTTGGTGAGAAGCAGCGGGAGAATCATACTCCTTTCAACAGCCATGGTAAAGCCAAGATGCGCGGCCAGCGCGGAAGCGCCGCAGACGAGGAACGCGGCGTTCATGGTCTTGCCCCGTTCGTCCATCTCCCGGATCATACTGATGGCCGGAGTGGCGCTGACGAAGCCGACCAGCAGAGCGGCAAAGCTGCGGTCATCCATATGCAGCTTCCTGCCCAAGGCGCGAAGCGGCTGGGAGAGGCCGCGCCGGAGAAGCTCCGCCGCGGGAAGGCTGCCCAGCATGACGATGGCGATGGACGCGACCACCTGCATCGCCTCCTCCAGCGGCATCAGCGCCGGCAGCAGCGTTATATTGCCGATGTACTGCACCGCACCGAGCGTCAGCCCGATCCGAGAAAGCGCCCGGATGAGCCGGGCAAAGCCGCTGAACAGCTTCAGCGTTTTTTGCGGGGCAAAACGAAGGCCGAGCATCAACGCCGCAGAGAGCAGCAAAACCGGGAGGCTCTCCGTGAGAAGGGGAAGAAACTTCATTCCGCTGGCAAGTCCGCCCAATATCTGCGCCGCGGGCATGGGGACGAGACCAATCAAAATCCCCTGGGAAAAGGCTTTTGTATCCTTCAAATCCAGAAGCCCCATCCCCATCGGAATGGTGAACGCCAGCGTACATCCCAGCGTGGCGGAAACCAGAATGCCCGCGTAAAGCCCGACTGCCGGATCGGAGGAGAGGCCGACCGCCGCCTGATAGCCGCCCATATCAATGGGGATAAAACCGCCCAGCATGCCAGAGTCGAGACCGAACACCCTCCAAAGCGGGGAGAGCGTCAGGGAAAGTCCCCGGACGAGGAGGGGAGAGAGACAGAGAATGCCCGCCATGGAGAGCGCCGTAGGACCCAGCAGATGGAAGCCCTCCTCAAACCGCTCGCCCAATCCCATCCGGTTGCCGAAAAGGCAGTCTAAGCCGCCAACGAGCGCTCCGGCGGCCAGAAGCCAAAGCAATATCCGCTCCATTGGTCAGCCGCGGCGCATCTCCGCTTCGATATCGGCGATGGTGCGCGGAATACCGGCCGACAGGTTTTCGCAGCCGTCCTCCGTTACGAGGCAGTTGTCCTCCAGCCGGAAGCCGATGCCCCATTCCTCATGATATACGCCGATATCCACGCAGAAAACCATGTTGGGCGCGATAACGACCGGACGCTCCACCACGTCGTGCACATCGTAGCCGATGTGATGCGCGCCGCCGTGCCACATGAGCTTCCCGATTTCGTCGGTGCTTTTCAGAACACCCGCCTCCACCAACCGCTCTGCATTATAGCGGCGGATGGTGGCGTCTACCTCTTCCATGGGCATGCCGGGGCGGATAATCGAAAACATATAGTCCGAGGTGGCCAGTACACATTCGTACAAGAGCCGCTGACGATCCGTAAACCGTCCGTTGCATGGCCAGCCGCGGGACACGTCGGTGATCATGTTGTCATACTGCGCGCCGACGTCGTTGAGGATCATGTCGCCGTTTTGCGCCTGCCCGGTGTAGCTGTAATAATGGATGCAGAAGTTGTTCCGTCCGGCGGAAATGATGGAGGGAAATCCGGGGCCGTCCGGTCCAAACTGCGCGAGCGCGTAATCAAAATCTGCTTTGTACTGATACTCATACTTTCCGGGACGGGAGGAGTGCATCATGGCCAGGATGCCGGCCTTGGTGATTTTCTCCGCTTGGCGCAGCGCCTCAATTTCGCAGGGCTGCTTTATAAGCCGCAGCCGGCGGATCAGCACATTGGCGTTCTCTATACGCAGAAACGGGTACTCCCGCTGGATCGTATTCCGCCAGGCGTGCGCCGGGCGGTCAATGTCGGCGGGGGAGACGCGGTACAGATCGAGATACACGGCGCCATAGTTTCCGCTGTTCGCCAGCGCGGCAAAGTCTGTTTCCAAAGCGCCGGTGAAGCGCACGTCTTTAACGCCGGAAATGCTCTCCGCTTCCTGCGGCTTAACGCGTGTGCCTGTCCAGCGCTCGGCAAGAGCATCCGGCGGCAGCAGGTACAGCCGCTCGGCAACGCTCCCCTCCGCGTCCTTTTGCGCCAGCAGCACGGCCTGCTTGCATTTTAATCCCGTAAAGTAAACAAAGCTTCGATCCGCGAAGAAAGGGTAGTATTCATCGTTCGTTTTCCGAATCTCTTCGCCGGAAAAAAGCATCAAAAGCGAACCCGGTTTCAGCATGGCATAAAGCCGTTCCCGGTTTCCCTGATAATAGGCAGCGTCCATGTTTTTTCCTCCTTGTTCAGCCGCTCCAATTTCGGCTTCGTATTATTATAAAGGCTTGACGGGGGATTGAAAAGAAGTAAAATGCAAAGTATGGCGTGAATTGCAGAAGGAATGGCGCTCTATGATATTCGCCTTGACGCACTTTTTACCTATAATGATGGCAATAAAACAAAACGGAGGTCATCATTATGGCAAAAGTAGCATTGGTCACGGGCGCTTCCAGCGGCATCGGCAAGATGGTCGCGCAGGAACTGAAAGACGCGGGATTCAAGGTTTATGCCGCCGCTCGGCGGGTAGATCGTATGTCAGACTTGAAGAAGGACGGCATTACGCCGATTACCCTTGATCTGACAAACGATGAATCCATTGTAGAGTGCGTAAACACCGTCCTTTCCAAAGAAAAGAGTATTGACGTGCTGGTGAATAACGCCGGATACGGCTCTTACGGAG
>CAVIVK010000329.1:0-3899 GCA_963645975.1 Bifidobacteriaceae bacterium
GGCGCGGAGCCGGGCTCACGCCCGGAGATGACGCGGGAGTAGTTCTCGATGCCGGTGCAGTACCCCAGCTCGCGCATCATCTCCACGTCGTAGCGCGTGCGCTGCTCAATGCGCTGCGCCTCGATGAGCTTGCCGTGCTCCTCAAAGTACGCCTTGCGCTCGGCCAGCTCGCGCTCGATCTCCTGCGCGGCGCGCTCCATCTTCTCGTGCGTGGTGACGTAGTGGCTCGCGGGATAGATGGCCACGTGGTCGATGATCCGCTGCGCCGCGCCGGTGACGGGGTTAATCTCGGAGATGCGGTCGATCTCGTCGCCAAAAAACTCCACGCGGATGGCATAGCCTTGCGCGTAGACGGGGTAGATCTCCACCGTGTCGCCGCGGACGCGGAACATGTTGCGCTCGAAGGCGACGTCGTTGCGGTCGTAGCGGATCTCCACGAGCTTGCGCAGCAGCTCGTCGCGCGGGTACTCCCTCCCCTGCCGCAGCGAGATGACCATGTTCGCGTAGTCGATGGGGTCGCCCAGTCCGTAGATGCACGAGACGGACGCGACGACGATCACGTCGCGCCGCTCGAAGAGCGCCGCCGTGGCGCTGTGGCGCAGGCGCTCAATCTCGGCGTTGATGGAGGCATCCTTTTCAATAAAGGTGTCCGTGTGGGCGATGTACGCCTCGGGCTGGTAGTAGTCGTAGTAGGAGACGAAGTATTCGACAGCATTATCCGGAAAGAACGCGCGGAACTCCTCGCACAGCTGCGCCGCGAGCGTCTTGTTGTGCGCCAGCACGAGCGTCGGCCGCTGGATCTTCTCGATAACCTTGGCCATGGTATAGGTCTTGCCGCTGCCGGTCACACCCAGCAGCACCTGCTGGCGCAGGCCGTTCTCCAGCCCCTCGGCCAGCGCCTCGATCGCCTGCGGCTGGTCGCCGCTCGGCGTATAGTCCGATACAACCTTGAATTCCGGCATAGTCTCCTCCTGTCTGCACACTGCCAAATCAGAACATTCATTCTATTTTACCACAGCTTTGCCGCGCGGTAAACAGGAAAATCGCTCTCAGTAAGAGTAATGGCGCACCGCTTTGCGGTGCGCCATTACTCTTTATTCAGCCGCCGGCGCATTGAGAGAGGGAACACCGGCGGCTGTATGGAGAGGGCGGGCGGAAAAGGGCACCCGCCCCTATGGAGCACGCGGCGCAGGCCGCGAATTCCGCAGGTCAGCCGATCTGAACGCGCTGCTGCGTCGTCCAGGAGGTCAGGCCGAGATTTTTATAGCGCCCGCGTAGGTCGTCCAGCTCCTCCTGCTGCGCGCCCATGAGCTGCACGCGGTTCACGCGCGCCAGATCCGCCGCGGACATCACCGGTCCCTCAGCACCGCACGCGCGGCAGCGGCAGGCTGTGCCGTCCGCGCTGCAGGTGATTTCCGTGCTTCCGCAGGCCCCGCAGCGCGCGGTTTTTGCAAACAGAGCCATATGTAAGATCTCCTTTCATCTATGCATACAGAATATAGCACGGCGGCTTCCACATGTAAAGCGCATGATTTTCATCCGAATCATGAAAAATACCGTTCGCTCCGTTCTCTTTTTCTCCTTTTCAAATGTTTTTCAAAATTTTTTCTGAAAACAGTTGACAAACGGGGGCACCTATGGTATTCTATCCCTTGCCAATATCCGCCGGTGTGGTGGAATGGTAGACACAGGAGACTTAAAATCTCCCGGCAGCAATGCCGTACCGGTTCGAGTCCGGTCACCGGCACCATCCGGTACAATTTCATATCGCGGAGTAGAGCAGTTGGTAGCTCGTCGGGCTCATAACCCGGAGGTCGCAGGTTCAAGTCCTGTCTCCGCAACCATGTTGTGCAACCAAAAAAGATATTGCACCGGAAAACCCAGAAGTTTCAACGACTTCTGGGTTTTTTCGTACCCCGAATTTCAAGTGCAAACAAAAAGATATTTTTCTTTGTTGAGAGGACTTGAACTACCGACCCCTGCGTTTCGAGGCGGCTTTTGGAGGACTTTTTCTTCCGAAAGCCGCCTTTTTTCGTTTTCTAAGAAAATTTATTTCGAGTATGTCTTTCAAAGGTAAGGAAGACTCTACTACCCACGAAAAGAGGTTTGCCCTACATTTTGGGGCAAACCTCTCAAGCAGAATAAGGAATGAATTGGGCTGACTTCTTGGAACACATCCTTGGGGGCAGCCCTTTCACTATTTGTAAAGAAAGGAATGGAGTCTATGATCAAAATCAGAATAAGGAACGCCGATCACGAGATCGACGTTCGTTTTCCGATCAGCGAGAGCGAGCTGCTCGCAAAACTCACTGAAATCCACGCTGTCGAACACGAGAATGCCGTGCAATCAGTCTATGTGACGGAGGTTTACTGGCCGGAGGAATTCTCGGCTCTGAAAAACTGGTACGTCAATCTGGATGAGCTGAACTATCTCGCCAGAAGAATGGAGAGCTTTGACACCCTCGAATATGACCAATTCCTCATTGGCATCTCCAAGCTGGACAGCAAGGAAGTGAAGGATCTCATCAATCTGACCTTTAATCTGAACCGCTTCACCCTTTGCCAAGATGTCAGCAGCTACGGAAAGATCGGCAGAGCGTATGTGTTAAACACGGAAGGCTCCGTCCCCGCCTATGATGAAGATGATCCGAAATACGCCGCAATTGGCAAAGAGCTTATCGACCGAGGTCTGGCACAAATCACTGCAAAAGGGCTGCTCATCTACAATCCCTTTGAAAAGTTGACCGAGGTGTACGACGGACAGGCATTCCCCGAATATTACTACGAAAGCACCCTTGCCAGCGCGGAGGTTAGCTACAATGGTCGCACGGAACTGCTCCTGCTCCCCGGGGAGGAACTTGCGATCAAAAAGGCTCTCGCAAGACTCGGCGCTCCTTCCGACCAGGATTGTGAAATGCAATTCTGTCTCAACAACGGAGACGATAACGGTTGGGAGAGGCGCATCGAGGGGATCATCCGCAGTGAAGGGCTGTATGCGGCAAACAAGCTGCTCCGCTCGCTGGATACCGGCGATATGGATTGGGATAAGTTAACTGCCGCTGTTGATTTTGTCGATGTAAAAAGTGCCGCCAACATTGCCGTCATCGCAGAGCATCTCGAAGAGATTGGCTTTCTTCCCAACGCAAAGGACGAATCCGAGGTCGCCCACTTCCTCGTGGATAACATGGATGAGCACGGGATGAACATCGAGATGGAGGATTACTTCGACTTCTCAGGTTTCGGTGAGCACTTCGCCGAAGAACACGACGGTCAGTTCGTGAACGGCGGCTTCGTCTATTTCGACAGCGACAGACCCCTGGATGAGTTTCTCGAAGAACTCGAATCAGACGGTGAAGGCATGAACATGGGAGGAATGTGAGAATGAAAATCAATGCGGTCATCGAAAGCAAGGCCGGCGGAACTCTTTTGTTGGACTTTCCACGCAGCATCTATGATGTGTATGAGAAGCTCCAGTCGGTAGGCATCCGGCAGTCCCCATATCAGATCACCCTTTCTGATGAGGACGGCGATGATGTGCGCGTCAAGCTATATTCCGATGACAAGGTAGGAAAACACCTCCTCTTGACACTCAATGACCGGAACTCGCTGGCAGATGCCAATCTGCTTGCTTTCATGGTGGACAACGCCAAGGCTGATTTCCGCTCCAAGCTGGAACAGAATCTGCTTCACGATCAGTACGGCTCCATGCAGGAGGTTACAGACGCCATCAAGCAGATGCTCTATGAGTCCGGGCCGGTCAAGTCCGTTTTCTACTGTCCTCTCGTCGGTGAAGTGACCGATGATGAGGGTTTCAGTTCTCCTGTCGACGGTCGCTTCCTCAAAAGCTATGCGTGGGCTATCGAAGAAGCCCTCGAAGCTGATACCGCCAACGATAAAGT
>CAVIVK010000330.1:0-3898 GCA_963645975.1 Bifidobacteriaceae bacterium
CTCCACAACCTGCCTTCAACTGGCGCATCTGCTTACGAGCTACACCGTGACGGTTGTCACCAATTCGCTGATGATTGCACAGGCACTCGCCTCCTGCGCTAACATCCGGCTCATCATGATCGGGGGAAAGCTCCACAAGACTTCCATGTCTTTCGTTGGAGAAAACGCCTCTTTGATGCTTGGCCAATACTATCTGGACAAAGCCTTTCTCTCCTGCCGTTCGCTTTCGATGTCCACCGGCGTAAGCGACTCCAGCGAAGCGCAAAGCGCTATACGCCGGCTTGCTCTCAGCCGGAGCAACACCGCTTTTCTTCTCGCCGACCACACGAAATTCGGCGCTACTTCCTTTGCCCACATTTCTGAACTGCGCGATTTTGACTATCTTATCACCGACGCCACACCCGATCCGGAATGGCGAACGTATCTCGCGCAGAATAATGTCAAGCTCGTAGTTAATTCCTGAGCTGTCAACTGCTGCTGCTTTCGCTCACAGCCTGAGCGAAGCGGCGGCAGTTTTCTTTCAGATCGTCGCCACTGCTGAAGAGGCCGCCACCGATGAGCAGCATGATATCGTTGCCGTAGCTGCGCAGCATATCCGGCACCCGGTCAATCTGCATACCGCCGGCCGGCGCAGAGAACATGGGCTTAAAATGTTCCCATTCCGCCTTGCCCTGCTCCGCAATGGAAACGCAGTCTTCCCGACTGAGCGTAAACCGTCCGCCGTAGTTCGGATAAATAACCGCGTCCGCACCGGACATACGCATAAGCTTACCATAGAAACACCGGCAGGAAAAACCTTGCGGGTTGACTGCGTAACACCCGGAGAACGCGGGGTGGGAAAAGACCGGGAGCGCTATGTTATCGTCCTCCGCCACGCGCTTCATGGCATCAAACCCGGTAAGTCCTGGCGCGATCATCACGCCTCCGGCACCACACTCTTTCGCGTAATGTGCTCGGTCGAGAAGCTCGTCAAATGGTGCGGTAATGTTGGCAATATAAAGTGTAGGTCTTCCCGTTTTCGCGGAAGCCTCCTGTACGGCGTCCGCGCACGCTTTCACTCTCTCTTGAAATGGTGCAAAGCTCTGGTTGGTGATCCCATGGTCGTCCTTGATGACCTGAATACCACCTTCGGCAAGCAGTCCCGCCACTCTGGCCAGGTTGGGCGCCGTCATACCGACCGGCTTGAGCGCCGTGAAGAGGATTGGCGCACTCGGTGTTTGCAGCAGTTCACGCACCCCTCCGATACCGAAGCGCGGCCCGCGAATCGTTTTTCGTACTGCCGGACTCAGGCGAATATCCGAAACCTTCACATTCGGCTTGATGCTGAAGTTTCCGAAAATGACGTTGAGAAGTTGCGTATACTCCCCCGCCGTCGTTTCAACGGCATAGCTGATTTCCGTTTCGTATCGATTCTCCGAGAGTTTTTCAAAGCGCTCGACACGACCGAGAATCTGGTCTTTTATTGCGCCGTCCGGCGTTTCCGATACGGGAAACTCAATACTCTGCTCCACGCAGATTTCGTTTGCTGCGCTGCGACATGCGCTTTCTGTTCCATACAGTTCATATACCACATGGAAGCGTTCACCGCTCAGTTGCCGGAGCAGGCGCTCGTTATCGTAATCGCTAAAATGCATTCTGCGTCCCTTTCCGAATCCGATCATAGTGCTTCGGGCTTCGCTTCGCTGTGGAGCGCCGCGGTAAACGTCTCCGCGAGATTCTCCTCCGCAATAGAGAACTTTTCGCCAACGATGTTCTCCACCTTGGCAATTAGTGTCATGGCGTCCAGACCGTATTCTTTCATCAGATACCGCTTGCTCGCGCCGTGGAGGAATGTGTCCTCGATACCAATACGGACTAGCTTCTTTCCTGTTCCCGCTTCGGCCATCTTTTCAGCAACGATCGATCCCAAACCACCGATAACGCTGTGGTTTTCGAATGTGATCGCGCCATACCGGCTCGCGGCGATTTCCTCGATAATTTCCGGATGGTCAAAGGGCTTGAGCGTGGAGATGTGATAATGACTGATGGAAACGCCCCGGCTCTCCAGCGCCGCTGCTGCGCGCATACCTTCCTCCGTGCAGATACCGCTGCTGAGTAGGACAATGTCGCTTCCCTCTCTCAGCTTTCGTGCTTTTTTAAACTGCATTGGTTCATTTTTGTCGAAAAGTCTTGGTATCTCGCCGCGGAGAATGCGGACATACACGGGACCGTCCACCGAATAGGCCACGTCCAGCGCCGATTCCACATCAGTCGCATCGCCCGTTTCGATGACTGTCATATTGGGGAGAGAGCGCATGATCGCAATATCCTCGATCGCCTGATGTGTTGCGCCGCCAGGCGTGAGCACACCGGGAAGAAAGCCGAACATTTTCACCGGCAGATTCGGGTAAGCCACCGACATGGCAATCTGATCGTAAGCTCTCCGGTAGATGAATACACCGAACGTATGTACGAGTGGGATCAACCCTTCGCGCGCCATGCCTCCGGCGAACGCGAGCATGTTCTGCTCGGCAATGCCCATGGAGAGAAACCGCTCCGGATACGCCGAGCGGAAAAGATGAGCTTCCACGGAGCTTGTAAGATCGGCGGAAAGGACAAACGTTTCAGGTTTATCTTTTCCCCACTCCACCAGCTTTTTTGCATGTATATTTTTCAGGATTTCCACGTCTTATTCCCCCTCTGCCTCGAGCTGTTCCAGATATGCCTTATACCTCAGGCGATCCTCTTCCTTCAAAAACCGCACATAGTGGAATTTCGGATAGCGCTCGCGTAGAAATTCCAGCCCGCGGCACGGGTCTGTGTCGCAGAGGATGAATGTCGGCTTGTCTACAGAAGGGAGATGCCCCAGTTCGTCGAGCTTATCAATATCATGACCGTCAATACGGAACACTCTGGCTCCAAACGCGCGGATACGCTCGTCGAACGGCTCAATATTCATAACAGTTGTCATTTTCCCGTCGCATTGGAAGCCGTTCACATCCACATAAACGAGCATGTTGCCAAGATTGTGGTAACACGCTGCCTGGACAGCCTCCCAAAATTCCCCGGACTGGCACTCGCCGTCTGATAGCAGCACCACTACGCGGCCGCTGTCGCCGCGGCGCTTTCTTGCGAAGGCGATACCAGCTGCCTGGCTAATGCCCTGTCCAAGAGAGCCGGTGGTGACCTCCATGCCGGGAGAATGCTCTGCGCCGATCATCTCAACCGAGCCGCCGTCCTTGTTATATTCTTTCATCCCGGCTTCGTCCATACGCCCTGCCTCGATTAGCGCAGCATACAACACCAGCGCATACTGCGCGGGAGAGAGAATAAAATTATCGCAGTCCCGGCGTCCGTTCCCGTTGAATCGCGCTCCTGTAACGGCCTTTCTGCCCGTGCAGGGCGTTCCGGCGAACACTTCCGGCATGAGAGGTGCATCCAGTCTGTCCAGCTGCAAAACCGAACGATAGAGCACAGAAAATATCTCTGCGGAGGAGCACGCCTGCGAAAGGTATCCGCCGTTTCCTTCCACGGTATGGGTAAGAACCCTCAAACGGATCGCCCGAGCCATTTTTTGAATTTGTCGCTTCGCTTCTGCTTCCATAGTAGTTCTTCCTTTTTGGTTTTGTTTTTGTTGGTTTATGTTGTTTTCGGTTTCATTCTAAATCATCGCTTCTTTTGTGTCAATTGGCAGTATCGATTAAATAACTCAGCAAAATTCGTGCATTATAATTATTTCTCCCTTTGTATTTGCGATGTCATTTGCTATTTTCTCCGAACTCCATCGAACGTTTCTGTTGGATTCGTCCGGTGACAAAATTTGGTTTTTCATTGTTTTCCGTTGTAAAAACCGCCCGGAGGCGATGAATTGCACCCCATTAGTTAGACAAGCATGGTAAAATACTTGTACTAAGGAATG
>CAVIVK010000331.1:0-1327 GCA_963645975.1 Bifidobacteriaceae bacterium
GGCATACACGTCCTCGACCGCGCTGTGATCCTCCATCACGTCATATATTCCCTGCCGCACGCGCCGGGAGAACTCGCGCCGCGCCTTGCGCTGCTCGTCGGTGTAGCGGGGCGGCTTGCGGGGCGGAACGCCCTTGCGCCGGAACTCTCCGCTCTCCAGCATCTCCATGATCTCGCTCTCGGAGTACATGGGGCGAAAGACGTCGTTGAGATAACGGTCTGTCTCGGCGCGCACCTGCGCCGGGGTCATTAAGGGGTTCGTGTGTTGGACGCCGTCGCGCAGGAGGCGCATGGAATCGTATATACCACCCATAAAAATCTCCTTCCGTTTTCACCTTTCATACTAAATACACCGCTGGGACGCAAATTATCCCATGCGCGTGAAATTTTATCAATAGTATCGCCCCGCCGCTCAGGTGCGGCGGACCGCCATCATCGTCAGATCGTCGAACTGCGGCGCGTCGCCCACAAAGCTACCGACGTCCGCCTTTACCGCCTCCAGCAGCGCCTTGAGATCGGCGTCGTCATGCCGGTCGAGCAGCTTCAGCATACGGCCGGTGCCGAGCATCTCATACCCGCCGTTCGTGGCCTCCGGTACACCGTCGGTGTACAGGAACAGGACATCTCCCTTTTGCAGCTCCAGCTCGTATTCCACATACGCCGTTTCCGGGAGTATGCCGATCGCCAGACGGTGCGGGTCCTTGAACAGCTCGTAGCGCCCGCCCGCGCGCTTGATGACCGGGTATTCGTGGCCCGCGTTGGCGGCCACAAGATGACCGCTCGACAGGTCGAGGATACCGAACCATGCGGTGACGAACATATCGCTCTGATTGTTCTTGCAGATGGCGGCGTTCGCGCGACGCAGCACCTCGGCGGGAGAAAGATCCATCATACCAAAATTGCTGATGAGGATCTTGGACATCATCATAAACAGCGCCGCCGGAACGCCCTTGCCGGATACGTCCGCGACCAGCAGACCGAGATGCTGCTCGTCGATCAGGAAGAAATCATAGAAATCGCCGCCGACCTCCTTGGCGGGGGTCATGCTGGCGTAAATATCCACGTCATGCCGCTCCGGGAACGGCGGGAAGATATTCGGCAGCATATTGGCCTGAATTTCGTTGGCGAGCGAAAGCTCGGTGCCGATGCGCTCGTTCTCCGCCGTCATGCGGGTGATGTTCTCCACATAGTCCAGCGTATCGTGCTCCATTTTTTCGATGGAGGCGCCCAGCTCTCCGATCTCGCGTATTTTGCTGATGTTTGCAAGGCCCTCGTTTTCGATGCAGGTGTTATCCGAGGCGAAGCGCGTTGCCTCCTCAATGATGCTT
>CAVIVK010000331.1:1337-3869 GCA_963645975.1 Bifidobacteriaceae bacterium
CGACGCCGCAATGCCGAACGAGGAGAGAATGCTGATCGCAACGGCAAGCAGCACCACGTTACGGCAGTACGCGCGCCGGCCGGCCGTCAGCTCGTCCATAGGACGCTGCACACACATGATCGCCGTTACGGCGCCATCGCTGCTGTTGATCGGTATCATCGCCGTAATGTGCGGCTCACGCCCGTTCAGGTCAGAGGTGCGGGCAATATCGCCCTGTTGTAAGCCATCTTCATAGATCTGCTCGTACAGCGAGCGGTATTGCTCGTTGGTGGTCTCGCGCTCGTAGCCGACCTCCCACGGCGTATAGCCGCTGTTGTCGTTCACCGTGTTGAACACCGAGCGAAAGCTGTTGTAATCCGAGGTATCCACGTCGATCACATACAGCAGCGTAACGTTCTGCTTCTGGCACAGGGTATTCATCGCCTCTAAAACGCCGCTGTATTCGTCGCTTTCCGTGCCCGTTTCAAGATAAAAGTCGATCCTGTCGCCGTCCACCAGCGTAGCGGCGGTCAGCGCCGTGCGAAACGCCGATTCACTGTATTCCTTCGTCATGGACTCCGTGAATTGCAGATAGCCGATCACGCTCGCAACAAGCTCAAACACGAAGATCATCAAAATCGTGCTGAAAATAAAGCGGAACGATATACCGGATGTGACGTACCTCAGCTTTTTCTTTATGCCATGTACCATTCCAACAAACCTCTCCTTGCAATATGCCCGCCCTGCACGCTCTGCCACGCACAATATTGTATGATATTATATTCGTTATTTACTTCCATTGCAAGAGAAAGACGGATATGCGAACGGGTATTGCGCACTTACTCACGCTCTGATAGTCTTTATGTTGTAATACATAAAACCTCCGCGAATTTGAAATGTAAGAATTTCAAACACACAGAGGGCGGAAAATAGCAATGAAACAGTCCCAAAGGCGCAGAAAAGTGGCGCATCCATTTGCGGTCACGCGCCCCAGACTTCCTCCGCGATCTCTCTTACCAGCGCCAGCTTGGCCCACTGTTCTTCCTCGGTCAGCTTGTTGCCGATCTCGCAGGACGCAAATCCGCACTGCGGGCTCAGGCACAGGCGGTCGAGCGGCAGGTACTTCGCCGCTTCATGGATGCGGGCAATGACAGCCGCCTTGTCCTCCAGCTCGGGGCGTTTGGTCGTCACAAGGCCGAGCACAACCTTCTTCTCGCCGCTGACGGAAGCAAGCGGCTCGAAGCCGCCGCTGCGCGCGTCGTCAAACTCCAGATAGTAGGCGTTGACGTTCTCGCGCTCAAGCAGCGTCTTTGCCACGCCGTCATACGCACCGGAGCTGGCGTAGGTCGAGTGGAAATTGCCGCGGCAGACATGGGTATTGATAACCATGTCCTTCGGCTTGCCCTCAATGGCCAAATTGTTCACGGCAAGCATCTGCTCCTTGATGGCCTCCAGCCCCTTTTCGTCGGTGTCGAAGATCAGACAGGCGCGCGGATCGACCAGCATCCCCCAGCTGCAATCGTCGAATTGCAGGTTGCGGCAACCGGCGGCGTACACATCGGCAATGACCCTGCGGTAGCCCGCCGCCAAGTCCTCTGCCAGTTTTTCGGTGTTTGGGTAATATCTGCTTGTATTCTCCATAGCGAAGGGCATGACCATCTGCTCCAAAAACTGGGCGGGCGCAGGAATGGTCAGCTTGGCGACAGTGTTCTCGTCTTCCAGCGCCTTGACAAACTTGAAATGCTCGACGAAGGGATGCTCGTCCACGCTGACCTCGCCGGTGAGGTAGGTATCATCGATCATGGCGGCTTCTCCATGAAAGGGCAGGCCGGTCTTGGTACGGCTATGCCCGACGCCGTGGAAGCCCCACATAAAATCCAAATGCCACGTGGCGCGGCGGAACTCGCCGTCTGTGATGACGTGGTATCCCGCCGCCTTCTGCCTGGCGACCAGATCGCGAATGGCGGTATCCTCCTCCGCTTTCAATTCTGCGGCGCCGATCTTCCCGTCGACAAAGTCAGCGCGGGCCTGCTTCAATTCCGCCGGCCGCAGAAAGCTGCCCACATAGTCATAGCGAAAAGGCGTATTTTTCTTGCTCATATCGTTTCCTCCTGATTTTTACGGGGCCGATCGTCCCCATCCGCTTTCATAAAGAACACCCAAAGTATATCCCCACCATTTTCGTATGTGAAATACAAAAAAGCAGTGGTCCACCATAGGTTGAACCTATAGCAGGCCACGCCTTCCACTCAAAGAGAGATGCTATGATAGATGTCAACGTTCAGTGACGACCGCCGGCCTGCGGCTGTGCGTTGCCCTTTTGCGGGGCGTTGTGCTCCGCGACCGGCTTGTGTTCCGCCGCCACGCTCTCAATCATCTGCTTGAACTTGACGTCTTTCAGAATGCCTAAAGCCGCGCGCTGGGGCTGCTTTCCCTGAATGAGCCTGGGGATCTCATTGATGCCGGGCTGACCGCCCATTCGGTCGAATTCGGCGATCATAATCAGCGTTGATCAACGACGGCATAAGCCTCCCGAAGATGTAGTTGTTCAGC
>CAVIVK010000332.1:0-3797 GCA_963645975.1 Bifidobacteriaceae bacterium
CCCTTCCTCCGCCCCCGCTCCGCAAACAAACGGCAAGACCCCCGAATCTCCCGATAAAAGAGATTCAGGGGTCTTGCCGGAAAGGGCGCTTTTAAAGCTCAAAGATGTTCTCAATGGTAAGCAGCGGGGTGTATTCCTCATAAAACCGATCCACGATGCTGTTTACGATGCTCACCATGGTGGGTATCTGATCCATGGGTATCTGGTAAACGGTGCCGCTGACGCTGATGCTCGCGGAGATGTGTCCCTTGTCGTTATAGATGGGAACGGCAAAGCAGCGCATGCCCAGCACGTTTTCCTCGTCGTTCAATGCGTAGCCCCGCTTCTGGATCCGCTCGATATCGTGCTCCAGATCCGCCTGGCTGAGGATGGATTTGGGCGTATGGGCGGCGAATTTGTGCCGCCGGCAATAGGAGGTGAGCTCTTCGCGGGTGAACTGGGAAATGAGCATCTTGCCGGAGGCATTGAGATGCGGGTCATAGGCATGACCCAGATGATGATAAATGCGGATCATCTGCTTGGAACTGACGCACTCGTCAATATAGATCACCGATTCGCCGTCCAGAACGGCCAGAGCACAGGAAAGATTCAGCCGTTTGGTGATTTCCTGCAGGTAAGGATGGATCAGCTGGTTGGCGGAGAGGTTTTCCCGGATGTTGGTGCCAACCATGAGGAATTTCATCGTCAGCGAGTAAAGCAGCGTTTCCTCGTTCTGCTTGGCATATTTGTTGGCGATCAGGGTGTTCAGTATCCGCATGGCGGTGCTGGTGGGGGTAGCGCTCGCCTCGGCGATCTCGTTGAGACGCATGGGCTTGCCGCTCTCGGACAGGACCTCCACGATGCGCAGCATGCGGTCAATGGATAAATTGGATGCAGTGGGTTCGACCATGGGCAGCTCCTTCCGATTTTGCAGGAACAATCGTTTTTTTGCTTTAAAATAAGTATAGCGCGCGCATAACGAAAAAGCAAGTATAAACTTTGAAATTGAATTTTATATTATTTACGTACGAGTAAAACCGCAGTTTATTGGTTCTATTATATAATATTTCTATTTTTCCCACGAACAATCTTGACAACGAAGCAAAGAAGACTATAATAGGTATTGCGAAAGTGAAATTGGATTTCAGAAATAAAAAGAGAGGAGGACGGTATGGAAACACAGATCCATATTTTTGTAGGCCACTACGGCAGCGGAAAAACCGAATGCGCCATCAATTACGCTGTGGAGCAGGAGAAGCTGGGCCGCACGGTGGCTATGGCGGATATGGATATCGTCAATCCGTATTTCCGTACCCGTCAGCAGGCGGAAGTGCTGGGGGCTCAGGGCATTCATGTTGTATCCAGCAACTTTGATAACGACTGGCGGGTGGACATTCCCGGTCTCAGCAGCGAGCTGCAATCCTTCTTTGTCGACAACGGCAGAGACAACGTCATTGATGTCGGCGGCAACGCCGTGGGCGCGCGCGTCCTGGCGCGCTTCCGGGACCAGATCGAGCCCGGAAGCTATGAGATGTGGTTCGTTGTAAACGCCAACCGTTACGAATCGCAGACAGCCGACGAGGTCATGGAGTTCGCGCGAACCATTCAGGAATCCAGCGGACTGAAGATTACCGGCCTCATCAACAATACCCACATGCTGACGGAGACCACCATGGAGGATGTCCTTCGGGGCAACGCGGTGGTGGAGGACGTGAGCCGCCGGCTGCAGGTTCCCTGCGTTTACTGCTCCTGCCCGCCGGAGCTGCTGGAAGAGTGCCGGCAGCGGCAGGACGAGCTGCTGGGTGAGGTTGTTCCGGTGCACATGTACGTCCGCCCGGAATACCTGCTGGTGTGACGGGTCTGCCCGTCCCCGAAAAAAGTGTAAATTTGATTCAGACAGACAAGCATGCAAGGAAGGAAATGGATATGAAAGCTATTATGGAGATCAATCAGGAGCGCTGCAAGGGGTGCGGCCTCTGTGTTTCGGTCTGCCCGCTGCACATCATGCAGATCGACCGCTCCGTGACGAACCAGAAGGGCTACCACCCCGCGGCCAATACGGACATTGCCAAGTGCACTGCCTGCGGCAACTGCGCCGTCACCTGCCCCGATGCCGTCATCACGCTGGAGAAAGAATAAGGGAGGAAACGAGCAATGGCAAGAATTTTGATGAAAGGCAACGAAGCCATCGCCGAGGCGGCGCTTCGTGCCGGTGTAGATGCTTTCTTCGGCTATCCCATCACGCCGCAGAACGAGGTGCCGGAATATCTGGCGCGCGAAATGCCCAAGCGCGGCAAGATCTATCTGCAGAGCGAGAGCGAGCTGTCCGGCGCGAACATGGTGCTGGGCGCCAGCGCCGCCGGTGCGCGCGTTATGACCAGCACCGCCGGCCCTGGTCTCTGCCTGATGCTGGAAGCGATGAGCTCCATGTCCCTGACCCGCCTGCCCGCCGTTTTCGTGGACGTTGTCCGCTCCGGCCCCGGCATGGGCGACCTTGCTCCCGCGCAGGAGGACTGGAAGGTCTCCGGCAACGGCGCATACAAGATCCCCATTCTTCTGCCCGGCAACGTGCAGGAACTCGCGGAAATGGTCTATGAGGCCTTTGATATCGCCGATCAGTACTGGACGCCCGTTCTGGTGCTCGCCGACGGCATGCTCGGACAGATGATGGAGCCCGTGGACTTTGACAAGATGCCCGAGCGCCGCACGAATCTGCCGGAAAAGACCTGGCGCATGGCCAGCGTCAAGGAAAAGGGCTACCGCACCATGATGCAGCTGACCTACGGCCGTCCTCTGACGGAGTTCACCGACCGCTTCGAGAACGAAACCATGCCCCTTATCAAGAAGAACGAGGTCCGCTACGAGGCTTACGGTCTGGAGGACGCGGATATCGTAGTCACCGCTTACGGCACCGCCGCCCGTATGGCCAAGGCCGCCATCAAGGAGCTGGATACCGACCTGAAGATCGGCTTCATCCGTCCCAAGACCGCCTGGCCGTTCCCGGAGGAGATCTACAGCCAGATCAACCCCAAGTGCAAGGCTGTTTTCTGCCCTGAGATCAACACCATCGGCCAGATGATCGACGATGTCCGCATCGCCGTGGCCGGTCGTTTCCCGGTGTACCACGTAGGCAACACCAAGGAAGGCCCGCTGAATACCATGAACATCATCAATGCGCTGAACGCATACGTGAAGGGGGAGTAAGAAATGGCGCAGACTGTGTTTAAGAGACCGGAATCCCTGACCGGAGTGGATTATACGTATTGCCCCGGCTGCGGCCACGGCATCATTACCACCGCGGTGGCCAAGGCCATCGACGAGCTGGGCATTCTGGATGACAGCATCCATGTGTCCTCCGTCGGCTGCGGCGGCCTGACGCCCATGTTCTTCAATTCCGATACCATCATCCCCATGCACGGCCGTGCTCCCGCCACCGCCACCGGCATCAAGCGCATCCACCCCGATAAGATTGTCTGGACGTATCAGGGCGACGGCGACCTTGCCTCCATCGGCACGGCGGAGATTGTCCACGCCGCCCACCGCGGCGAGCGCATCACCACCATTTTCGTCAACAACACCACCTACGGCATGACCGGCGGCCAGATGGCCCCCACCACGCTGGTAGGCCAGAAAACCACCACCTCTCCCTACGGCCGCGACGAAGCGACCTGCGGCAAGCCCATCCGCATGAGTGAGCTGCTCGCCACCATCGACGGCGCCAAGTACGTTGCCCGCTGCGCCATCGACACCCCCGCCCACATCCGGCAGACGCAGAAGTGCATCAAGCGCGCCTTTGAATGCCAGATGAAGGGTCTGGG
>CAVIVK010000333.1:0-3742 GCA_963645975.1 Bifidobacteriaceae bacterium
GCACAGATTTTCATGACCGTTGCGGCAGTAGTAGCACTCGCCGCAGGAGTTCAGCAGCCGGACGGCTGCCTTGTCGCCGGGCTTTACACCCTTCACATCGGGGCCGACGGCTTCCACAATACCGGCCGCCTCGTGGCCGCCGGCGTACGGGTACCGGGCGATGATGCCCTTCCAGATGCGCTGCTCCAGCGTGCAGATGGCGCAGCTTGTGACCTTCAGCAGCACTTCGCTGCCGGTGGGCTCTCTCTTCTGAAGAACACGCGTTTCCATTTCGCGAATGCCGGAATGAATGCTTACTTTATATGTTCCCATGTGATCTTCCCCCTTTTAATAAAGCCGGTTGAGCTCCTTCAGCGCCGCATCCACGCTGCAATCCTCGTGAATCAGCTTTGCGATCGCAGCCGCATAGCGGACCGGGTTTTCATTTCCCCAGATGTTCCGCCCCATGGCAACGCCGGAGGCACCGGCGTCCAGCGCGTCGCGGATCTCCTGCAAAAGCTCCCGTTCGGGAACCTTTTTCGCGCCGCCCAGGATCACGACCGGGGCATAAACGCTCTCCGTCAGCGCTTTGAAGCTCTCCGGATCGCCGGTATATACGGTTTTCACGATGTCCGCGCCCAGCTCCACGGCCTGACGGCAGGCGAAGGTCACATTGGCCGGCGTGCGGGAATCCTCGGCCTTTTCAAAGCCGCGGGGAAGGGCCTCGGCCGTGACGGGCAGACCCCATTTGTGGCAGTCCAGACACACCCGCGCCAGATTGCTCAAAACCTCCGCTTCATGCACGGAGCCGGGGAAGCTCATGGTGATCACAGCGTCGGCGCCCAGCCGGAGCGCATCCTCCGCCGTGGCGACGATCTGCATCGGCGCTTTATGGTCTCCCAAAAAGGAAACGCCGCCGTCGATGCGAAGAATGATGCCCTTGCCAAGAAAGCTGCCGACAAAGTTTTCCGCCATGCCGATGGTGGACAGAAAAGCGTCCGCGCCGGCCGCGGCCAGCTCGCGAACAAGTGTTTTTACGTCCTTCATGGCGGGCAGTACGTTGAAATTGGAACCGTGGTCCATGGCCAGAATGAAGGTTCTCCCGTCGGGGCCGAAAATATGGTTCATTCTGCTTGCAGTCTGTGCCATAAGCAATCCGTCTCTCCTTCTGTCAAACGTTACATTTGTAATATCCAATGGTCTTTTGTTCGATGGAATCATAGCATGACGGCCGGTGGATGTCAAGCAAGGCGGCGGAAAAACCGGCCGTTTGCCGCGCGATTTAACCGAAATCTTACACAAACTGGCTTTTTGAGTTTACAAAAGCATGATAGGGTTTTTCCTGACCGGGTGAAAGCGTGCCGCCGAATTTCTCGGCCGCAGATTTCCTTCGGGGGCGGGATCGGCGAGATCAGGGAAATTTTTTAGCGATTTAAAGTTTTTGAGAATTTATAAAAAGCGGTGGACTTTTGTCTTGACTATGTTACAAAATACCCGTAGAATACAATTGATGTTCCCTAATATACGGGCAAAAGACTGCGGCGCGCGGACGGGTGAATTGCGATGCGAAAAGCGGCACCGGCTCGTGCTGCACGGCAGGCTTTCCGGGAAAGAGAGGGGTTTGGATTGAGCACAGCAACAAAGGGGGGGAACGGCATGAGACTTGACGGAGGCGCGCTTCGCCCCAACGTCCGAAAGAATCTGAAGATCGTAGCGTTTATGGCGCCGATCCTGATTTTTGCTCTGCTGTTTGTCTATTACCCGTTTTTGAAAACGCTGGTCAACAGCCTTTGCGCGGTCAACGACAAGGGCGAGATCATGCGCTTCGTGGGGCTGGAGAACTTCAAGTACGTTTTCGGACGGAACGACTTCAAAAAAGCGCTGCGAAACTCCATCGTTATTACCCTGATCAACGTGCCCATAACGCTGGTGCTGACCATTTCTCTGGCGCTGCTGGCCACGAAAAAGCGCAAGCTCAGCCCGGTATACGAGACCATGTTCACCCTGCCCATGGCCGTATCCATGTCGGCGGCCTGCATGATCTTCAAATCCATGTTCAGCCCGACGCTGGGCTGGGTCAACGCCTTCTTCGGGACGAGCCTGGGCTGGTTTGAAAGCAAGGACACGGCGCTCTACACCTGCATCATCCTCACGGTGTGGATGGGCGTCGGCTTCGATTTCCTTTTGTTCCAATCGGCGCTCCGGGGCATTCCCAAGCACGTTATGGAGGCCGCCGAACTGGATGGAGCGGGATTCTTTACCCGCGTATTCAAGATCCAGCTTCCCATGATCTCCTCCACCATCTTCTATGTGATGTGCACCAACACGGTCCTTGCGATGATGACCTCCGGCCCGATGATCATCATTACGCAGGGAGGTCCGTCCCGGGCAACGACGACATTGATGTACATGATGTTCTCCTCCGGCTACGGCAGCTCCAACTACGGTCTGGCGGCGGTCGTAAGCATGGTGGCCTTCGTTTTGACCTTCGGGTTTACGCTGGTGTCGTTTGTTTATGAGCGGAAGAAGGTGTTTTACCAATGAAATACACAACCAGAAAGCGCACGACGGATATCGTCGTATCCATTGTAGCCATCGCTTTGGGTCTGGTGCTGATCTTCCCGGTGATCTACTGTATTCTGGGCGCCTTCAAAACTCCGGCGGAGTTTCTCTCGCCGCGGCTTCTGCCGAGCAGCTTTGCCTATACGCAGAACTTTAAGGACGCCATGCACCAGGCGCCCATGCTGCGCTACATGCTCAACTCCCTGATCATGGCGACGCTGGGAACGGTGGTTCGTCTGGTGTTTTCCATCAGCGCGGCCTTTGCGCTGACGCACTATGAGTTCCGCGGGAAAAACTTCTGCTTCTTCCTTGTTCTCGGCACGATGATGATGCCCGGCGACACGCTGCTCATTACCAACTATGTGACCGTGTCCCGGATGGGACTGCTCAATACCTATCTCGGCATGTGCATCACCGGCTTTGTCAGCGCCAGCCAGATGTTCATGCTCCGGCAGAAATTCCTTTCCGTTCCGAAGGATCTGCGCTACGCCGCCATGATTGACGGCTGCGGCGACCTGCGGTATATTCTCACCATTCTGATGCCCATCTGCAAGCCGATCATCACGACGCTTTTCGTGCAGAGCTTCATCACGATCTGGAACGCCTATCTCTGGCCGCTGATCATTACGGCCAGCGCGCCCAATATGCGCACCATCATGGTGGGCATCACCAAGCTGAACTCCTGGGAGGACACCAACTACCAGCTTGTGCTGGCCGGCGTGACGATCTCTCTGATCCCGTCGTTCATCCTGTTCATCATTATGCGGCGGAACATGTCCAAGGGCGGCACGGAGGGAAGCCTTGTCGGCTGATCTGTATTCCCCGGCGGGGCAGAAAGCCCCTGCCTTTTTGGAATAAAATCATTTTAGGAGGATTTACACATGAAAAAGATGCTGTCATTGCTTCTGACTCTGGTTTTGATCTTCTCTCTGGCCGCCTGCGGCAGCACGGGAGAGACCACGCCGGCCGAGCCCACCGCGGCTCCGGTCGAGGAGGAAGCCGCCCCGGTTGAGAGCCTGCTCGGCACACAGCCGGTGGAGATCACGTTCTGGCACTGCGCCTCGGACGAGGCCGGCGTCCTGATGGACAAGTACATTGAGGGGTTCAACAGCACCAACGAGTACGGCATCACCGTGAACGCCGTATATCAGGGGCAGTACTCCGACGCCAGCACGCTGCTCAAGGCGATCATCTCCGGCGG
>CAVIVK010000334.1:0-3683 GCA_963645975.1 Bifidobacteriaceae bacterium
GAGTAAGGCCGGCTTCCGTTCGGGACGTCTGGACTCCGACCCGATGCTTCGGTCGAGGCGATAGTGAACTTAGAAGTCGGGAGCATGAGGCAAAACGCAGGAATAACCATATTGAAGCCTGAGATCGACAAAGAGCCTGTAGAGAAATATCCCATCTCAGATTTGTGAAGTCTGCCCATTTCACAAGGCAGGACCCGCCTATACCGATGAACCGGAGCTATCGAACGCCCGAGCGGCGAGCCATCACCGCTCGGGCGTTTATTTGTTGCCTTATCCTTACGCCAACGGCTTTCCGCTGAATACAGGGAAGGCATTGAACTCGCCATAATCCGCAATGCGCTCCATATTCTTGAGCGTCCTCATATCTTCTTCGGAGATGGTGAAATCCACGTCCGCATTATTTGCCATGTGGTCGGGGTTTGCCGTTTTGGGAAGCGCGACGGCTCCAAGCTGAAGCACATAACGAATGCAAAGCTGGGCAGCGGACACGCCGTATTTCTTCGCCATCTCCGTAGTGGCCGGATTCTTCAGGGCTTCACCATGGGCAATGGGAGAATAGGCTTCCACCTGAATGCCCTGCGCTTTGCAAAACTCCACCAGTTCCAGGTCGGTATTGCCGATGTGCAACAGGATCTGGTTGACCATAGGCTTTACGCGGCAGGAACCGAGCAGGTTCTCGAGATCATCCTTCAAAAAGTTCGACACGCCGATGACCTTGACCTTGCCCGCCGCCTGCGCGTCCTCCAGCGCGCGCCAGACCTCTTTGTTCTCTTCAAAATAGCGCCTCTCCACGCGGAACTCGTTCCACGGCTGGGGAGAATGGATGATCATCTGGTCAAGATAGTCGAGTCCCATCTTCTGCAGCGTCTCGTCGATGGAGCTTGCCGCTTCCTCGTAGGTTTTCAGTTCCGCCGCGACTTTGCTTGCAACGAACAGATCCTCGCGCGCAACGCCGCAGGTGCGCACGCCCTCGCCAACGCCTCGCTCATTGCCGTAAGCCTGCGCGGTGTCGATCAGGCGGTAGCCCAGCTTGACCGCTTCGCGGACGGCGTCCGCCGCCTTGTCGTCGTCGATAAACCATGTGCCAAGCCCCAGCTCGGGCACCTGAACGCCGTTTGCCAACGTATATGCTTCTTCCAGAACCATTGCAATTTCTCCTCTACAGTTTTGCGTATTCCACCTCGGGCGCCGATCCCGCAAGTCCCATTCCGGCAATTCTCACCGGGGGCCTCCGCGGCGACGCGACTGAAGCCGGGAATCAGTGATTGACCGTATAGCGCAGCCAGACGGAACCACCGTCCATGACCTTTGCCTCTTTCAGCGTGAAGCCCAGCGCCTTGTTCTCGGAGAGTCCCTTCTGCGCGCGGAAAACCGGCGGAGTATCCGGGCTTCCGTCCGCTGCCGCCGCCAGCACGATGCTGATCTCGTCGCACATCCCCGCTTGCAAAAACGACCAGTTCAACACGCCGCCCCCGCCCAGCATCAGGGTTTCGATGTGGAACTTTTCTTTGAGCTTGGAAAGCGCCAGACCGTAATCCAGCTCTGTTTTGCCTGCGATGATGTAGGAGATCCCCAGTTTTCTCAAAAAGGCTTTATAGGCATTGCCGACCTGCTCCGTCAGCACCTCGATGACATGAGCCGTGGTGTCCACATAGCGCAACGTGGCGCTTTCCCAACCCAGCCTGCCGTGAGGGTCTACTGAAACATAGAACATCCCGAAGTTCGGCTGCGCAAGGAAATCTCCCTCGGGCACAGCAGGCGCGCTCTCGTCCAAATCGGGCTTTTTGTAAAAGGTGAAATTGTCATCCGTGGTCACCCTGCCCGACAGCCAGCCTTGATGATGATAAAAAGGCTCTTCCCCGAAGGCGATGCTGTAAAACGCATCGCCTGCCGCACTGCCTTGCGGCGTTTCCATGTAGCTGCCCATGATTTTGCCGTCCAAAGCGGTCATCATGTGGCAGAAAACATACGGCCTGTTCATTTCCGATTTCCTCCTTACGGCTGACGGATCCTTTGTCAGGAAGTAAATTCTTCTTGAACCTCATGCCATTTCTACAACTTAAAGCTAACTTTAAGTCAAAGGGTTTTTTGAAAAATTCGGAGGGATTCTTTTATGGTTTACACGGTCGGAGAAATGGCAAAGCTGTTGGGCATCACGGCTTCCACCTTGCGCTACTACGACAAAGAGGGGCTCCTTCCCTTTGTGGAACGTTCCTCCGGCGGCATCCGCATGTTCCATGAATCAGATATCGAATGGCTGCAAGTAATCGACTGCATGAAAAAAGCCGGAATGTCCATCAAGGACATCCGACAGTACATCGAAATGGCATTGCAAGGCGACAACACCATTGATTGCCGGCTTTCCATGTTCCGACATCAGCAGGAAGTTTTGAAGCAGCAGATGACAGAATTGCAACACACAATGGAGATGGTGGACTACAAATGCTGGTATTACGAAACCGCAAAAGCCGCGGGCACGGTAGATGCGCCGCAGAAGATGGAGCTCGCCGAAGTCCCGGAACGTTTTCGGAAAATCCGACAGGAGTTGCGCACCGCGCCAGGAACTGCGAAGGAAAAATGACAAGAGGGGCTGCCTGTCTCGTTCGAGCGGCAAAGCATGAACCGAAACGATTAGAGCAATTTGCGAGATGTCGCTGTTTGTTTGCAGGTCGAACCTTAGGGAATTGTAAGGTTTGCAGGGGGCGCTGCGCCCGACCAGGTGGGTTAGAATCCGAAGGCGAGCAAAGACGACAAGGGAGGCCGGATGCGCAGGGTATGTATCATCGAGGACGACACGGCGATCTGCCAGGGCCTTTGCCAACTGCTCGAGAGGAACGGATACGCCGCGGAGGTCCCGAAAGGCTTCGGCAACCTGGGCCGCCAGATTCTCGACATGGCCTGCGACCTAGTGCTTCTCGACCTCAATCTTCCAGGAGTCGACGGATCGTACGTCTGCCGTGAGGTCCGGCGTCAAAGCCAGGTGCCCATCATCGCGGTGACCAGCAGGAACACCGACCTTGACGAGCTCGTGTGCCTCTCGGCGGGCGCCGATGACTTCGTGACCAAGCCCTACAACGAGCAGGTGCTTCTCGCCCACATCGAGGCGGTCCTCAAGCGCAGCTACGGCGAAGGGGCCGGCGCGGCGCAGCTCACCTACGCGGGCCTCACGTTGGACACGGCCCGTTGCTGCGCCTCCTACCAGGGAAAAAGCGTTGAGCTCACCAAAAACGAGCTCAAGATCCTAGGCCTTTTGCTGAGATACGCCGGCAGCGTCGTGAGCCGCCAGCGTATCCAGGAGGAGCTGTGGGAGTCCGACGACTTCGTCGACGACAACACGCTGACCGTCAACGTCAGCCACCTGCGCCAGACGCTCGCGCGCATCGGTGCGGGCGACTTGGTGGGCACCCGCCGCGGCCTGGGGTACCTCATTGAGTAGCGAGAAGAACTCCCTAACGCTGGCGGGCTACCTCAAGAACAACGCGGGCGCGGCCGCGTGCCAGCTGATCGCGATCGCGCTGGCCGGGCTTATGATGCTCGCTTTTGGCCTTGCGGCGGAGCAGATCGCAGCGATCTGCCTGTTGCTTATTTGCGCTCTGGCGTTGGCAACGACCATCAAATTCGCAACTAAGCGACGTTTCTACGCAGACCTGGCCCAGACCGTCGACACCCTGGCTGAGAAGGGC
>CAVIVK010000335.1:0-3637 GCA_963645975.1 Bifidobacteriaceae bacterium
GACCGGCTCTACCGCAGTCGTCTGCGTGCCATCTCCCAGGCGGGACGCGCGGAAAAATCCATGCGAGAGCACCGGAAAATTGTAGAGCTTTTGCGTGCAGGAGAAAAGAATGAAGTGTTCCAGATCCTCACGAAGCACATGTCCACGCTCGAGGGCGTTTTTAAAAAGGGAAGTTTTTAACGCCCCTCCCCGCGCTGCATCGCACCGGGGTTGCACACTTGAGCTTGTATACAAGCCGTATCCTCGATTGTATACAAGCGGTATTCCGAAAAAAGTCGGTAATCTTTACATATTTTATTTTCACATAATACAGTATGTAAAGCCAAAATACCAAAGCAAAATCTGAAGTAAGGGAAGAGTGATATGAAAAGCTGGAAAAAAGACATTATCACCGGAGCCGTCACCATTGTTCTTTTCTTGGTGTACTACTCCCAGACCTTCTCCATCCGACAGACGACGCTCATCAAGCTGACGAGCACGTTCATCCCGCGGCTGTGCGTCGTGTTCGGCGTGCTTCTCGGGGCGATCATCGTTCTCAAGGCCATTGTGCGTTGGCGGGAGGAGAAAGCGGAAGCTGCTGCGGCAGCGGCAGAAGGCGCTGTAGTTGAGCAGTCTGCCGAACCGAAGGATCATGCGAAGATGATCGCTGCAATCATTTCGTTCGTGCTGCTGTTCCTTAGCATTCTGATCATGGAAACGGTGGGCTTCTTCTACGGCGGAGTGTTCTACCTCATGGGGTTCTTCCTCCTCTGCTCACGCCACATGAAGCGTAACTGGCCGCTGTACGTAATTCTGGCTATTGTGGCTCCGGTGCTGATCTATATGGCGTTCGCCTGGGGCTTCCACCTGCGTCTGCCTGCTGGCGCGCTCGGACTTCTGGGAGGTATTCTATGATCCAAAATCTTCTCATCGGACTGCAGAACGAGCTGACGCTCGAATGCCTGCTGCTGATCGTCGCCGGTGTGGCGCTCGGCATCGTGTTCGGTTCGATCCCCGGCCTCTCGGCCAACATGGCGGTCACGCTCTGCCTGCCGCTTACCTATGCGATGGGAATGATCCCTGGTATTACGCTGCTGATTGCCCTGTATCTCGGCGGCATTTCCGGCGGTCTCATCTCCGCGATTCTCATCAACATCCCCGGTACGCCGGCATCCATCGCCACCTGCTTTGACGGTTCGCCCATGGCGAGAAACGGCGAGGCGGGCAAGGCGCTCGGCACCGGCATCCTCGCTTCGTTCATCGGCGGCCTTTTCAGCATCCTCTGCCTGATCTTCATCTCCCCGCAGCTGAGCAAAGTTGCAATCAAGTTTGGCCCCTTTGAGTATGCGGCTGTCGGTATCTTCTCCATGACGCTGATTGCAAGCCTCTCCGGCAAGGATCTTGCCAAAGGCCTTCTCTCCGCAGTAATCGGTATTGCGCTCGCCACGGTGGGCGCCGCCCCGGTCGACGGTGCGCCGCGCTTCACGTTTGGTCTTTCCTCGCTCGGCAAGGGCTTTGACATCATCACCGTGATGATCGGCCTCTTCGCTGTTACGGAAGTCATCGACACCGTGGAATCCTACGCCCATGCCTCCGGCATCGTAAAGCCGCTGGAGTTCAAGATGAAGGGTCTCGGCATCTCCCTGAAGGAGTTCTTCTCCCATTGGGTCGGCATTCTCCGCGCTTCCCTCATCGGCACCGGCATCGGCATTCTGCCCGGTCTCGGTGGCAGCACCGCGAACGTAATCTCCTACTCCGTAGCGAAGAACTCGTCCAAGCATCCCGAACGCTTTGGCACCGGCATCCCCGAGGGCGTCATCGCCTCCGAAGCTTCGAACAACGCGACCATCGGCGGCGCGCTCATCCCGCTGCTCACGCTCGGCATCCCCGGCGATATCACGACCGCTATTCTCCTCGGCGCTCTTTCCATGAAAGGCATCACCGCCGGCCCGCTGCTCTTCAACACCGAAGGTCCGATGATCTATAGTATTTTCATCGCTCTGCTCATCGCGAACTTCGTTATGGTCATCATGATGTTCCTCGGTATGCGCGGCTTCGTAAAGCTGCTCTCCACCCCGAAGATCTACATGCTGCCCATCATCATGGTCATGTGCCTTGTCGGCGCGTTCGCCGTGAACAACCGTATGTTCGACATGTGGTGCGTGCTCGGCTTCGGCATCCTCGGCTATGTCCTCAAGAAGGCCGATATCCCGTTTGCCCCGCTGGTCATGGGCTTCATCCTCGGGCCGATCGTTGAGCTGTATCTCCGCCGTGCGAGCATGCTCAACGAGGGCGATCTTACCCCGTTCTTCACCCGCCCCATCCCCGCCGTGTTCCTTGCCATCGCTGCGGCTGTCATCATTATGACTATTGTGAAAGAGATCAAGGCTCGCCGCAAACCCAAGAAAGCCGAAGCCTGATTTTCAGCCCCCGCATCCATTCCCGGTGTTTTCACGGCATAGCCGTGCGAGCATAAAAAACAAAAAAACAAAAGGAGCAAAGCCACATCATGAAGAAGTTTGTATCCATCCTTCTCGCGCTGGTTCTGGTTCTGTCTCTCGCCGCCTGCGGCGCGCAGACCGAAACTCCCGCTGCCACCGAAGCCCCCGCTGTCGACGCTACCGAAGCCCCCGCGGCGGAAGGGCCCGCTGCCGAAGAGCCTGCGGCAGAAGACATCGCCTGGCCCGAAAAGCCGGTCACCATTATCGTTCCGTTCAACAACGGAGGTGACTCCGACTTCAACGCCCGCGTCCTGACCACCTACCTCCAGGAAGAACTGGGTCAGGTGTTCGTCATTGAGAACATCTCCGGTTCCGGCGGATCCATCGGCTCCACCGAAGCGGCCAACGCTGAGCCCGACGGCTACACCATTCTCTCCAACCACAACTCCCTGCAGATCAGCCACGCCTCCGGCCTGACCGAGACGAGCATGGACGATTTTGAGATCGTCGGCATGTACGCGCAGAACCCCGGCGACGTCGTCGCTGTCTCCGCTGCCTCCGGCATCACCAACATGGACGAGCTCGTTGCCGCTTCTAAGGAGAAGAAGCTGAGCGTCGCCACCAACATCGGCGCTACCACCCAGGTTGAAAGCTTCATGATGGGCGAATATGCTGACCTCGTGCAGGTTGACGTGGGCGCCGTCTCCGACAAGATCGTCGCTCTGCTCGGCGGTCAGGTTGACATCATCATTGGGCCCTACGGCAACATCGCTCCTTACGCTGAGAGCGGCGACTTCAACATCATCGGCGTCTGCACCCCGGAGCGCGCCCCCGGCTACCCCGACATCCCGACGCTGAAGGAACAGGGCTACGACGTTGTCTGGCAGACCAGCTTCTTCATGGGCTTCCCGAAGGGCACCGATCAGGCCATCGTTGACAAGTTCACCGCGGCTCTGAAGAAGATCGTCACCACCAACGAAGATTACGCCAACGCGATCATGGAGTCTTATTACGAGACCCCGGTGTGGCATGACAAGGACGAGGCTCTCGCCATGTATGCCGAAGCGGAAGAGATCCTCTCCCAGTACACCCTGACCTCCCTTGGCTAATTTTCCCGCATCTGACTAAAAAGGAGTAATACTTATTATGAGCATCGGCAACCGTTCCTACGAAAAATTCAATCGCGCTCCCCGTGAACTGGTGGAGCTGTTCCGCGA
>CAVIVK010000336.1:0-3603 GCA_963645975.1 Bifidobacteriaceae bacterium
GTAGAAGGGGTGGCACTTCGAGCAGATCTCGACGGTGATGTCCTTCTTGGTGGAGCCGGTCTCGATGACCTCGCCGCAGGCGCAGCGGATGGTCGTGCGCTGGTAATTGGGATGGATTCCTTCTTTCATGTCGTTCACCTCATGATGAGCTGCCCTGAGGCCGAAATATACGGAGATACAAGGCGCAACGCAAATTATAGCAAACCGCGCCGCGCAATGCAAGCTTTTTTTGCATTCCGAAAAAAAGCCGTCCGTTTCTGGATTTTTCCGCAAAAATCATAGAAAAAGGCTAAGACCTTGCAAGGATGGATATTGAAAAAAAATGTTCCATCCGGCGGATATTATGGTATAATCCCTGTATGTGACTAAAAGGCGGAGATTTCCCCATCCCCGCCGGCAGTAATGGAAAAGCAAACCAAAGGAAGAAAGGAAAGAAGCTATGTTTCCTATCGTAAGCAAGCGGCCCCTGAATGAGGCCGGCACGGTCCTTGAGTATGTCATCAAGGCCCCGCTGGTCGCCAAGAAGTGCCTGCCCGGTCAGTTCATCGTCCTGCGTCTGGACGAGCACGGCGAGCGCGTTCCTCTGACGATTGCGGATTACGACCGCGAAGCGGGCACCGTCACCATTATGGTGCAGCCCGTCGGTCAGACGACCCGTATGCTCGAGCTCATGGAGCCGGGCGACTGCCTCGCCGACTTTGTCGGCCCCATGGGCAAGCCCACCCAGATCGGCGGACAGAAGCGCGTCTGCGTCGTCGGCGGCGGCGTCGGCTGCGCCATCGGCTACCCCGTGTGCAAGGGCTTCTATGAAGCCGGCATCGAGGTCGATATGGTCGCCGGTTTCCGTTCCAAGGACATCGTGATCCTTGAGGACGAGATGCGCGCCCACTCCACCAACCTCTACATCTGCACCGACGACGGCAGCTACGGCGAGAAGTGCTTCGGCAACGCCAAGCTGGAAGAGCTCATCAAGTCCGGCCGCGAGTATGACGAAGTGTTCATCATCGGGCCTCTGAAGATGATGAAGTTCACCTCTCTCACCACCAAGCCTTACGGCATCAAGACCATCTGCTCTCTCTGCCCGATCATGATCGACGCCTCCGGCATGTGCGGCGGCTGCCGTCTGACCGTTGGCGGCGAGACCAAGTTTGCCTGCGTGGACGGCCCCGAGTTTGACGGCCACGAAGTCGACTGGGACGAGCTGATTGCCCGCAACTCCTTCTACGCCGGCGAAGAGACCGCCGCGAAGGAACATATCTGCCGCATCACCGGAGGTGTAAGACATGGCTAATATGAGTATGACGAAGAACCCCATTCCGGAGCAGGAGCCTCTGGTACGCAACAAGAACTTTGACGAGGTCGCTCTCGGCTACACCGAGGAGATCGCCATCGACGAGGCCAAGCGCTGCCTCAACTGCCGTCAGCATCCCTGCGTCAACGGCTGCCCGGTGAACGTCCGCATTCCGGAGTTCATTGCCAAGGTCGCCGAGGGCGAATTTGAAGAAGCCTACAAAATCATTACCTCCACCAACAGCCTGCCCGCCGTCTGCGGCCGCGTCTGCCCGCAGGAGCATCAGTGCGAGGGCAAGTGCGTCCGCGGCATCAAGGGCGAGAGCGTCGGCATCGGCCGTCTCGAGCGCTTCGTCGCCGACTGGCACGCCGCCCACGCCGACCCCAATGCGAAGGTCGAGAAGCCCGTTTCCAACGGCCACCGTGTCGCCGTCGTCGGTTCCGGCCCTGCCGGTCTGACCTGCGCGGGCGACCTCGCCCGCATGGGCTACGAAGTCACCGTGTACGAGCTGTTCCACAAGGCCGGCGGCGTGCTGGTGTACGGCATTCCCGAGTTCCGTCTGCCCAAGGCGATCGTGGCGCGCGAAGTCGCCGCGCTCGAGGAGATGGGCGTTAAGATCGTGACCGACGCCGTCATCGGCCGTGCGATCTCCATCGACGAGCTGCTCACCGAGGAAGGCTTCGAGGCCGTGTTCCTCGGCTCCGGCGCGGGTCTGCCCCGCTTCCTCGGCATTCCCGGCGAGAACCTGCTCGGCGTTTACTCCGCCAACGAGTTCCTGACCCGTATCAACCTCATGAAGGCTTACCGCGAAGATTACGACACGCCGATCAAGCACCACAAGTGCGTCGCCGTCGTCGGCGCCGGCAACGTCGCCATGGACGCCGCCCGCTGCGCGAAGCGTCTCGGCGCGGAGCATGTTTACGTTGTCTACCGCCGCGGCATGGAAGAGGTCCCCGCCCGTAAGGAAGAGGTCCACCACGCCCAGGAGGAAGAGGTTGAGTTCAAGCTGCTCACCAACCCGGTGCGCGTCATCGGCGACGAGAAGGGCTACGTGACCGGCATCGAGTGCATCAAGATGGAGCTCGGCGAGCCCGACGAGAAGGGCCGCCGCCGTCCGATGCCCGTCGAGGGCTCCAACTTCGTGCTCGAAGTGGACGCCATGATCGACGCTCTCGGCACCAGCCCCAACCCGCTGCTCCGCATGACCACTCCCGGTCTGGAAGCGGACAAGCACGGCTGCCTGATCGCCGACGAGAAGGGCAAGACCACCCACGAAGGCGTGTTCGCCGGCGGTGACGCCGTCACGGGCGCTGCCACCGTTATTCTCGCCATGGGCGCCGGCAAGACCGCCGCTACCGCCATTGACGAGTACATCAAGAACAAGAACGCTTAAGTTCTTACATAAGCCATACAAAATCCGGTTCGGAGCTTCCGAACCGGATTTTTCTATACTTTTGGGCGGAAATCTGCTATTATCTTTATAGTAAATATATTGCCGGGAAGCTGCAAGGAGGATCGCAATGAAAGAATTCAAAGAGGCGGACTATAAGGTTTTTTCGATGTTTGAAAAGCAATGGGCGCTCGTCACGGCGGGGTCAGCCGAACGCTTCAACAGCTGCACAATCGGTTGGGGTAGTCTCGGCACGATATGGCGGCGAAGCACGGTGACGGTATACGTTCATCCCGCGCGCTATACCAGCGAGTTTCTCACGCAGAGCGACACCTTTACCGTGAGCTTTTTCCCCAAAGCGTATCGGAGCGCACTTTCCTACATGGGTTCGCACTCCGGACGCGACGGCGACAAGGCCGCCGCATCCGGTCTCACCCCGGTATCCATCGGCGATAGCGTTACCTATGCCGAGGCGGAACTGACGTTTCTTTGCAAAAAGCTCTATCAGCATTCCTTTGCCGCAGAGGATCTTTCGCCGGAGATTCGTGAATACTATGCCGCCGGTGCGCGTTCCTTCCCGGACTTCCAGGGCGGCTGGCAGCCGCACCTTGTATTCGTCGGAGAGATCATCGGCGTCGAAGACAAGCGCAAATGAAAAGAGTCCTCGTGATCGGCTGTGTGTTTCACTCCCGTGCTGAAGCCAAGCCTACCAAATACCGGCGGCAGACGCCGGACAAATCGCCCAGGGATGGCTGATATGAATCCAAACCGAACCGATATTTTTGAGCCGCTGTTTGCGGAGCTTGACCGGCGGCTCGCCGGTAATGTGCCGGTACGTCTCGCCATTGAGGGCGGGAGCGCGAGCGGCAAAACGACGCTCGGCCAAATTCTCGCCGAGCGATATGGCTGCACCGTGTTCCAC
>CAVIVK010000337.1:0-3555 GCA_963645975.1 Bifidobacteriaceae bacterium
CTTCCTATACTGTGCGATATCCGGAGATTCGGCAGGAGCGGATAGAAATTACTCTGAAAAACGGGGAGCAGCTGATCGGAAGCTGTGAGCTCCCCGAAGGGAAAACCCCGGATATATCCGTAATTCAAAAGAAATTCTATGAATTGAGCACCCGGGCCATTATGCCCGAGAGCGCGGAAGCGGTCTGCAAAGAGCTGCTGTCCGCCTCCCGTCAGACGGAGATCTCCGCGCTTATGAAAACGCTTAGAGAGGTGGTTTACTGTGGCAAGCAGTATGATTGACTCTTCCCTGTACCATAATTCTTACGGTACGGCGGAAATGAGAGAGATATTTGATGACCGCACAATAATGCAGAACTGGTTTGATATTGAAAGCGCTCTGGCCCAGACCCAGGCGAAATACTCTATCATTCCGCAGGAAGCGGCCGATGAGATCACCCGAAAAGGCCGCGCCGAAAGCATGGATGTTGCGGCCATTGAATCGGAAATCAACCGCGTCGGCCATTCTCTCGTTCCGGTATTGCGCTATTTTGAAACGCTGTGCGACAACAACTACGGAGAATACATACATCTCGGCGCAACAACGCAGGACATTATCGATACCGGCTTTATGCTTTCCATTAAACGAGGATACAAAGCAATTTATCGCGATGCCCGGGAAGCAGAAGAGTCGCTGCTAAAGCTCATTGATGAGCATAGTGAAACCGTGATGGCCGGAAGATCCCACACGCAGCAGGCGCTGCCGATCACTTTCGGCTATAAGGTGGCCGTCTGGGCGAGCGAGCTGCGCCGGGACATCGAACGCATGCAAGAATGCTGGAAGCGGTGCTTTGTCGGTGAACTCAGCGGCGCTGTCGGCACTATGGCCGGCTTTGGCGAGCATGGTGTAGAGATTTCGGAAGAGGCGATCCGCATGGTCGGACTGCAGGTTCCGGATATCGCGTGGCATGTTAGTCGTGACCGTCTGGCGGAGATCTGCACAACGCTTTCCATCCTCTGCTGTACGTTCGGCCGTATCGGCAAGGAGATCGCCTCCCTGCAGACAACGGAAAACGGCGAGCTGACGGAAGGCTTCCGGCATGGCCTCGTCGGAAGCAGCACTATGCCGCACAAACGCAACCCGAATTTGGCCGAGGCGCTGCAATGCCTGGCTCGATCCGTGAAGGCGTCGATGGAACTTTCCATGGAATCCATGTTCTGCGAGCATGAGCGCGATGGAGCGTTCTGGAAAATCGAATGGAAATCTGTCAACGAGGTAGTCATTATGAGCGGCGCCTGCACAGATAAAGCAAAAAAACTTCTGGCAGGACTGCAGGTTCACCCGGACATCATGAAGGAAAACCTCTACAAGCTCAAGGGTCTGATGATGTCCGAAAATGTTATGCTGGAAATGGGAAAGCATATTGGCAAGCAGAGCGCCCATGCCCTGATTTACGAAATCTGCATGGATACGTTCGAAAAGCGCGCGGATTTCCTGGATATGCTCATGGCAAACGAAACGGTATGCAAGTACTTTACGCGAGAAGAGCTCCAGACCATTATGGATCCCACAAAATACACGGGACACAGCGCGTTCCTGGCTCGCCGCGTTGCGGAAAATATCCGTGCAGCCCGTGTCAACGACCATCTGGATTGATTGACTGTGATACCAAAAGAGAATGATATAGAGGAATTCTGGATGGAAAAGCAAAAGTTTTATCAGGACTGTATTACAATCCTGCGCGCTGAGCTTAAACCTGCCCTGGGCTGCACGGAACCGATCGCGGTGGCATATGCCGCGGCCCGCGCCAGAGAGGTGTTGGGAACGATGCCCACACAAATGGAAGTCTGCTGCAGCGGCAATATTATCAAGAATGTAAAAGGCGTGAACGTTCCCCATGCCGATGGCATGAAAGGCATTGAGGTGGCGGCGCTGCTGGGCACTCTGGTGGGCGACGCGAGCAAAGAACTGGAAGTTCTGGAGTATGTGACGCAGGAACATATCGCGCGGATGAAAGAGCTTCTTGGCTCCGGCCTCTGCAAGTGTACGTTTCGTGAAAATGTTGCAAATCTGTATATCGATATCACCATGCGCTCGGGCAGTCAATCCGCCGAAGTGGAGGTTAAGGACACACATACCAATATCACGCGGATTGTTTATAACGGAGAAGTGCTCCTCAACAAGGAGAATGACGCTGCCCAAGAGCGGAATCTAAGCGCGTTGAAAAAAAGCTTAACGCTGGAAAAGATTCTGGATTTTGCGAAAAACGTGGATTTGGCGGGAGTCAAGGAACTGTTGGATCAGCAGATTCGGCTTAATTCCGCCATCTCTGCGGAGGGACTGCAAAATAAATACGGCGCCAATATCGGACAGATGCTTCTTGAACGGGGGCAGGACGTACGGATTCTTGCCCGTGCCAAGTCGGCTGCGGGATCAGACGCCCGGATGAACGGATGCCCGCTGCCTGTTGTCATCAACTCCGGCAGCGGCAATCAGGGAATTACTGCCTGCATGCCTGTGCTGACATATGCAGAGCGCCTTCATGCAGACAGCGAGCAAATCTACCGCGCTCTGCTGATCAGCAATCTGGTAGCGATTTATCAGAAAACCTTTATAGGAAGTCTTTCCGCTTTCTGCGGCGCGGTGTGTGCGGCGGCTGGCAGCGGCGCGGCCATTACGTATTTGCAGGGCGGCACGGATGAACAGATTGGCAACACCGTCATCAATACGCTGGCAAACATCGGCGGCATGGTATGCGACGGAGCCAAGTCCTCGTGCGCGGCGAAAATTGCCTCTGCGGTAGAGGCTGCCATTCTGGGCTCGGAAATGAGCCTGCAAAATAAGCGTTTTCAGTCCGGCGACGGTATTGTAAAAGAGAACGCCGAACAAACAATTCAAAGCGTCGGACGTATGGCCAGAGTTGGCATGAAGGGAACCGACATCGAGATTTTGAACATTATGTTGGAGAACTGACGAATCCGTTGGATTTGCTGTGTTCTGCACCGACAGAATGGAGGAAAAACATGGCACAAGTACAAATCGCAATAGAGGAAGCAAAGAAACTTACGCAGCAGATCTTTTGCTCGGTTGGCGTGCCGGAGACGGACGCCGCCTTGACGGCGGATAACCTCATCAGCGCGGATCTCTGCGGCCTCGCCTCGCACGGATTGATGCGCGTCGGCGCGTATGTCCGCCGGATTCGGATGGGACTCACGAATCCCACGCCGCATATGAATGTGGAAAAGACGGCCGACAACATCTTCAAGATCCATGCCGACCACGCACTCGGCCAGGTGGCCACGATGCACGCGCTGGAGCTCTGCATGGAGCAGACCGCAAAATCCGGCAGCGCCTTTGCTGTAATCAACCACATGAACCACCTCGGTATGGCGGGGTATTACTCCAAGATTGCTGCAAAGTGCGGCTATCTTACATTCCTCTGCACGAACGCCAGCCCGACGATGGCGCCCTTCGGCGGCATGGAGCCGCTGCTTGGCACAAACCCCTTCTGCGTGACGTTTGAAGCCGGCAAGTACAGCGACTTTACGCTGGACGTTGCGACATCGGCAACGGCGC
>CAVIVK010000338.1:0-3530 GCA_963645975.1 Bifidobacteriaceae bacterium
CTTATGAAATTTACGCGCGCGCTCTACCCCCGCTTTGACGCCGAACGCTACGAAAAGCTGCGCGAGGTGTTCGCGCTGGACGATACGCGCCCCATCCGCCGCCTTTCGCGCGGCATGCAGAAGCAGTCGGCCTTCTGGATCGCGCTTGCGGCGCGGCCGGAGGTGCTCGTGCTCGATGAGCCGGTGGACGGCCTCGACCCCGTGATGCGGCGGCAGGTGTGGTCCCTCGTCATGGAGGACGTGGCGGAGGAGGGCATGACGGTGCTCGTATCCTCCCACAACCTCCGTGAGCTGGAGGACGTGTGCGACCACGTCGGCATCATGCAGCGCGGCCGCTGCCTTCTCGAGAAGAGCGTTTCCGAATTGCAGGAGACGACGGCCAAGGTGCTCCTCGCTCTGCCGGACGGCACGGCTCTGCCGGAGACGGGGCTGGACATTCTCCACCGCTCCTCGACTGGCAAGCTGCAGACGCTCATATTGCGCGGCAGGGAAGAGGACAATCTCGCGTGGCTCGAGAAGCTGCACCCGCTGTTCATGGATTCCGTGCCGCTGACGTTGGAGGAAATTTTCATTTACGAGCTGGGAGGTGTGGACGATGCCGTCCGAAAGAACGTTCTTTAATAAGGCCGTATACAAACGGGCGCTCTCCCGCTTCTGGCTCATCGGTGCGGCCTACGCCGCGGTGCTCTGCTTCCTGACGCTCATGTGCGGACGGTATTTCAATTCCGAGTTTACGGAATTGAGCGAGTATGTGAGCTACAGCATCCTCAGCAACCTGACGCGCCGCGAGATCGTTGCCGCGGCGGTCGCGGCAGTCGTGATGGCCATTGCTGTCCATAGCTGGATGTTCCGCAAGACCTCCGCGGCGTACATTGCGGCGCTGCCCGTGACGCGCGAGGCGCTTCTCATTTCGAGCATGCTCGCGGCGCTGACGCTGCTCATCCTGCCGTGCATTTTCGCGATGCTCGTGAGCCTGCTGCTTTACGGCGGCACGAGCTCGCTGAGGAGTTCATGCCTTTTGTACTCGGCGGTCGCGGTGGTGCTGATGAACATTGCGTTCTTCGGTCTTGCGTCGTTCTGCACGGTGTTCACCGGAAATGCCGCGGTGCTTCCGGCGCTCTACGTTATCGCGCTCTACGGCTTCGTCGGGATCGAGGTCGTGACCCGGTACATAGCGGAGTTTTTACTCTTCGGCGTGAGAGGCATCAGTTACGAGCTCGCGATCCTCTCGCCGCTCTATTACTTTTCCAACAACTATGTGGGAAGCTATTCGTATGCGCTCCCCCTCACGGCCATCTATGCCATGGCGGGCGTGATCCTCGCGGGACTCGCGGTGATCTTCTTCCGCCATCGGCGGATGGAGGCCGCGGGAGAGGTCGTCGCCGTCCCGGTGCTGCGCCCGCTCTTCCGGTGGGGGCTTGCCGCCGTGGGCGCGCTCGGCATGGCGCTGCTGATCCTCAAGACCGTATTCGATGTCGTCTCCTACGCCGCCGGAAACGAAGGCACTCCGGCCAAAGTGGCCCTGTTGCTCCTTGCCATGCTCCTCGGTGCGGCGGTCGGCTGGTTCGGCGCGGATGCGCTCATGCGCAAAACGCTGCGCGTGTTTGACCGGCATTGGAAAGGCCTTGGCGTTTTCTGCGCGTTGCTCTGTGCGCTCGTCGTTGGCACCGAGCTCGATGTGCTCGGCGTTGAGCGCTATCAGCCCGATGTGGACGAGATCGGGTACGCCGCAGTAAACGGCTGGGGCGAATATAACGAAACGCGCATCATGCAGCCGGAAACCATCAAAGCGCTTCTTTCCCTGCAAAAGGACATCATTGCAAATAAAAAAGCTTACGAAAGCCAGAAGGGCCTGAGCACCTTCCCGCTGACGATCGAGTATTACGGCACGGACGGAAAGCTCCTTGCCCGCCGCGTATATACCTACGTCACGGACGAGTATGCCCCGTATGTGACCGGCGGCAACTATACCGTCGGTTTCCCCGCGGGAGACGACGCTATCAGCCAGAACGTCCGGCAGTACGAAGAGCTTCTCAACTCCCGCGAACTGATGGAGGAGCGTGCGCTCTATCCGCGCGACCGGAGTCAAAGCGCGGTATTCACCGCAAGCATCCAGTGGTATGAGTCCGATCCCCTACTCCAGAAGTGGATCACCCTCACGGCGGAGGAATTTTGGGATCTTTATGATAACTGCATCCTTCCCGATCTGCGCGACGGCAACATCGGCCAGACGCGGATTATCCAGAACGAGCATTTTTACAGCGAACTTGAACCGATCTATATCTACGCTACTGGCGCGTATTCCATGAGTGACGGCAGCTACGGCTATGACAATTACACCGTCCGGCCGCTTGCATTCTCCGAGCGAACGAACACGTGGCTTCGCTCTCACGGCGTTATTGTGCAAACGCTCGGCGAGATGAACAACATGGCGCTGAGCGACAGCAATACGGAACTAAACGGCATCGCCGGATAACCGCTTCCCGAAAGGAGAGGACAATGAAAAAGAGAGCTGTCATCCTCATATTGACGCTTGTGCTCCTCGCGGGGGCGATGGCGGCGGCAGGACTGCCGCTGGAGTCGCGCGCCGCCGCGGCGGCGCCGGAAGCGACGGAGACCCCGGCAGTTACCGCGGAGCCGTTGCCGGAGGTCTCGCCCGCGCCGGAAGAGGCCGAGCCGCTTGCCGGTCTCGGCGGCATTCTGGAGCGCCTCGCGCAGGATTACGACCCCGCCTCCGGTGCGGTCGGCGCATACCGCTGGGCGGAGTCCGTCCTCGGGCAGTATCTCGCGGACGGACGCGATACGGCTTCGGCGCGTGATGCCGGTGCTGCCTATGCCGAGCGCTATGGCGAAAACGACGCGGCGCTACAAAGCCGCCTCGCTGTGGTGCAGGCCGCAGCGGAAACGCTCACCTCCGGGCAGGAGCTGGGTCTCGTGCGCGACCGGCGGCTTCTCACCGCCGGGTGGGAGAGCGGAGAAGTAGATGCGCTTTTCGCCGCCATCGCCACAGGAGCGGGGATTGCATAAATTGCCTGCTGCGCAACCCGGCGCGGCATCTCTCCTCCTACTCCGCGCCGGGCGCATCGATATATGGAAGAATATCAACCATCAACAGACAGAAAAGGAGTACTATCCATGAAAAAGATCATTGCCATCGTTCTCAGCGCCGCGGCGCTGCTGCTCACGCTCGCGGGCTGCGGCCCCAAGACCGCCTCGGCGGGCAACGCCTACTATGCCTCCGCCGGCAATTACGCCTCCGGCGGAAACTATTACGCTTCCTACGGCGACGCCTCGTCCGGCAACGCGGGCTGAAAACATAAGAAACCAAGCCCCGGAGCAAACTATGCTCCGGGGCTTAACTATTTGAAAGGCTCCCTCTGACGAGGGAGCTGTCAGCGCAGCTGACTGAGGGAGAGAAAAAGCATATACTTCTGCGAAGAATGTCTCTCCCTCTGTCTTTTGCCTGCGGCAAAATCCACCCCCACCCCCCTCTCTGTCGCCTGCGGCGACATCTCTCCCCGCCGGGGAGA
>CAVIVK010000339.1:0-3524 GCA_963645975.1 Bifidobacteriaceae bacterium
AAGGAAATGTGCATCCAGAACCCCATCGTAAAGGGTCAGTACGGCGAGGCGGCGAACCCCATTTTCGAGGTGTTCTATCTTGCAGACGCCCATGGCGTCATCGCCGATTTTTCCGGCAATCCGCCGTATGAATTTTAATCGCATTTAAAGCAAAACACTTTTCCGTGTGGTATAATTCGCTCGAGGACGGTGAAGATCATGACGCGAAATGATTATCTCAAACTTCTGGTGGAGGACATCCACTCCACCACCATTGCCACCATCGGCGCGGACGGGCATCCGCAGACCCGCGTGATCGACATGATGCTCTGGGACAAGAAGGGCGTGTATTTCCTTACCGCCCGCGGCAAAGCGTTTTATGCGCAGCTCATGGAGCAGGAGTATGTTGCTCTTTCCGCCACAAAAGACAAGCTTTCCATTTCTCTCCGGGGCAAAATTCAGAATATCGGCAGCGAAAAGCTGGACAAAATTTTTGAAAAGAATGTGTATATGCAGTCCATCTACCCTGGCGATACCCGCAGCGCTTTGGAGGTTTTCCGCCTGTACGAAGCAAACGGTGAGTTTTTCGACATCCGTGACCCGGCGCACATTGTCCGGGACAGCATCACCATTGGAAAGGCAACGCAGGAAACGCCGGGCTATTATGTGGGCAAACGCTGTACCGGCTGTGCTCTGTGCGTCCCCGTCTGCCCGCAGAATTGCATCAACGCCTCCGGGGTTCCGGCGGTCATTGACCAGCGCCATTGCCTCCATTGCGGGCGCTGCGCAGAGGTCTGCCCCCAGCAGGCTATCGAAAAGAGGCTATGAGCATGAACCAGAATGAAAAAAGAATGTATCTTCTCCGGGCGCTGCTGGAGGAAGGCAGCTATGCCGAGGATATTCCGGCCAACGCCGAGCACCAGCGGCAGCTTTTGCGCGGACTGATGAACGTCCGCCGGGCGCGCCGCGCCGGGGCGGAGTTTTTGCGCGTGCAGGATGAATACCTGCAAGGCGAGACCACGGCCAAAGGCATTACGGATGTGAACGATCTTGTTCCCGTGCAGCCGGGGCTCTATCTCTGGCGGGGAGATATCACAACGCTCCGCTGCGATGCCATCGTCAACGCTGCGAATTCCGGCATGACCGGCTGCTATATTCCTAATCACCAATGCATCGATAACGTTATTCACACCTACGCAGGCGTGGAGCTGCGGCTTGCCTGCGCGGAGTTGATGGAAAAGCAGGGGTATCCCGAACCCACCGGGAAGGCGAAAATTACCCCCGCATTCAATCTTCCCTGCCAGTACGTGCTGCATACGGTCGGCCCCATCGTTGAGGACAAGGTCACGAAACGGGACGAGTCGCTTCTCGCCTCCTCCTACCGCTCGTGTCTGGAGCTTGCGGCGGAAAACGGTCTGGAGAGCATCGCGTTCTGCTGTATCTCCACCGGGGTATTTCATTTTCCCAACGAACCGGCGGCGGAGATCGCTGTGGCGACCGTCAAAGAGTTTTTGACAAAGCAAACCAGCATAAAGAAAGTGATATTCAATGTTTTCAAAGATTTGGACAAAGACATCTACGCCAGACTTCTCGGCGCAGATTGAACGGCTGAAAACGGCGATTGCAGAAGCGGACACCATTGTAATCGGCGCCGGGGCGGGGCTTTCCACCGCTGCAGGCTTTACCTATTCCGGCGAGCGATTCGAGCGATACTTTTCCGATTTCGCCGCAAAATACGGCATCCGGGATATGTACTCCGGCGGGTTTTACCCGTTCCCGACAAGCGAAGAGTTCTGGGCATACTGGAGCCGGTATATCTTCGTTAACCGCTATATGGATGCCCCAAAGCCGGTCTATGATGACCTTTTGAAGCTGGTGGCAAATAAAGACTATTTTGTCATCACAACGAATGTGGATCATTGCTTCCAGAAGGCGGGCTTTGATAAAAAGCGGCTCTTTTACACGCAGGGGGACTATGGCCTCTTCCAATGCAGCGAGCCGTGCCGCCCGGAAACCTTCGACAACGAAGCGGTCATCCACGAGATGGTGGAGCGGCAGAAGGAGATGCGTGTTCCCTCGGAGCTGCTGCCCCGCTGCCCCCATTGCGGCCGCCCCATGACAATGAATCTCCGCTGCGACGATCGCTTCGCGGAGGACGAGGGCTGGCACGCCGCAGCAGAGCGGTACGAAACTTTTCTCCGCACTCGCGCCGGGCAGAAGATTCTGTTCTGGGAGCTTGGCGTCGGCTACAACACCCCGGCGATCATCAAGTATCCCTTCTGGCAGCTGACGGCGAAGAATCCAAGGGCAACTTACGCCTGCATCAATCAGGGCCAGGCCATCTGCCCGGGAGAGATCGAAAAACAGGCGATCCGCATCGATGGGGATATTGGGGAGATCTTGACGCAGCTTTAAAGAGGCGGTGTGCACTCCACACTATAACGAAAATTATATATTATTCGTTACATCGGCCTTAGATTGCTTTTCTGATTTATGCCAAGTGTCCCGGATAATATATAATATTCGGGACAGCTGTCGCTCTTGATGATGCTTCTGCTCCTCATTATTCTAACCAGAGCGATTGACATTGACGATTAGAATGGTTAGAATATGGGTAGAATAGAGTTAATAGGTGAGTAGAATGAGATTTCAGGAAACAGAAACGGTTGAGCTAAAGTCCATTGTGATGGATGACATCAAAAAGGAGATTATTGCTTTTGCAAACTGTGACGGCGGCACGGTTTATGTGGGCGTTGCGGACGATGGCACCGTGCTGGGCGTTGAGAACGCCGATGAATGCGCCTTGCAGATCTCCAATATGGTGCGGGATTCCATAAAGCCGGATGTCACCATGTTCATTCACTATGAAACGTTGGACTGCGGGGGAAAAGCGGTTGTGGCCGTTAACATCCAGCGCGGCACGAACCGTCCTTATTATCTGGCAAAGAAAGGACTGCGGCCCGAGGGCGTTTATGTGCGGCAGGGCTATTCTTCTGTCCCGGCAACGGATACGGCCATTCGGCAGATGATCAAGGAAACCGATGGGGACAGCTTTGAAAATATGCGGTCTATCAATCAGGCATTGACCTTTGAGACAACAAAAAAGGAGTTTGAAAAGCGTGGCGTTGCCTTCGGGCAGCCGCAAATGCAGACTCTGAAAATTATCTCCGCAGATGGCGTATATACAAATCTGGGGTTACTCCTGTCTGAGCAGTGCTCCCATACCATCAAGGCAGCTGTTTTTGAAGGGACCACTCAGAATGTATTTAAGGATCGCCGGGAGTTTTCTGGCTCCCTGATGCAGCAGCTCAATGAGGTCTACGACTATATTGATTTCCACAACCAGACCCGTGCGACCTTCCAGAAGCTCCTGCGGATCGATACACGGGACTACCCGGAAGTCGCTGTCCGCGAGGCGCTGCTGAACTCGCTGGTACACCGGGATTATTCTTTCCGAGCCAGCACCTTGATCAGCATTTATGAGGATCGAATTGAATTCGTCTCCATTGGCGGGCTGCTTCCCGGCTTGGAACTGGACGATTTGA
>CAVIVK010000340.1:0-3508 GCA_963645975.1 Bifidobacteriaceae bacterium
ACCATGCTCTCCTCATCGTCGCGCCGCTCACCGGAGGTGAAGAGATCGCCGTTGAGCCGCGCGTTCATTTCATGCAGCTTCATGGGGCCGTAATCAAACTGCAGGAGCGAGAGACAAACAACGAAAACAAGCGTAAGGAGGCTGTAGTAGTTCCAGGGGATCGCACGCACAAAGAGTTCCGTGCCGGACATGACGCTCTCGTCCACGATGCCGGAAACCGCCGCCGCCCATGAGGAGATCGGCGCGATCATGCATATGGGCGCGGCCGTCGCGTCGATGAGATAGGCGAGCTTGGCGCGGGAGATGCGGTGGCCGTCCGTCACGGGGCGCATGACGCTGCCGACGGTGAGACAGTTGAAATAGTCGTCCACAAAGATGAGAACGCCGAGAAGGAACGTGGCAAGCATCGCGCCCGCGCGGGTATGTACGTGCTTTTCCGCCCAGCGTCCAAACGCCGCCGAGCCGCCCGCGCGGTTCATGAGCGCAACGAGGATGCCGAGCAGGATGAGGAACAGGAAAATACCGACGTTCCAGGCGTCTGCAACACCGGCGATGAAGCCGTCGTTGATGATAACGTCCAGCGTCTTGACCGGTGCGAATCCGGCGACAAGCGCCGCGCCCACAACGATGCCGAGGAAGAGCGAGGAATAGACCTCCTTGGTGATCAGCGCCAGAGCGATGGCGACGACCGGCGGCAGCAGCGCCCAGATGGTACCGTAGAACATGAAAAAACCTCCCGCGCATGCAAAAAGCCGTGATCCCCGGTGGAAGGATCACGGCTGTGCATACAAAATCAGTAATATAAAATATACCAAATTCGCAGCAATGACAGCTCTCCACCGAAGTGACAGTCCGCGGAATGTTTTCCCGCGTCCCAGGCATCCCCCGCCAGACAGCGGAGAAATCCTTCGGCGATCTCCCCTTTCCGCTTCCCCGGTGTCTGCCGGACAACGAAAGCGTACTGATGTTGATCGCGCCTCTATCATTGAGATTACTTTTTTATTATAGTTTGCTAAAGAGAAACGTCAAGCATAAACATGCATTGGAGCGAAAAAACTTACGCCGGAGCCGTTTCTCCCCCCTGCTCGGCCTCCCGCCGCCGGATATCACGCGAAACGCGCACGGCGATCGGCACGGCAAGCAGCATCACGAGCATATCCGCCGCGCCCTGCACCGACGCAATGCCCCAAACGCCCCAGAGCCGGATCATGATGGGCAGTATTGGGAAAAAACAGATGCCCTGCCGCGCCAGCCCCAGCAGCAGCGACGGCAGCGCCCGCCCGATGCCGGAGCAGAGCATATTCACAATGATGCCGAAGCCGTGGAACGGCATGGCGAGGCATTGGATGCGCAGCGAGAATACGCCGATGCGCACAAGCTCGGCATCGTCCTCGGTAAAGAGCAGCAGAATGGGCCGGGCGAATATCCCGACAACGAGCGCCACGGCGGAAATGCCCGCGACGCACGCAATCATGGAAAACCGGAACGATTCCCGCACGCGGTCAAACCGTTTCGCGCCCCACGAAAAGCCCGCCACGGGCTGGAAGCCCTGGCCGAAGCCAAGGCAGGCGCTTGTCATGAACATGGTGATGCGGTTGGCGACATTGATCGCCGCGAGCGCGCTCGTACCGTAGCCCACGGCAATACGGTTGAGCAGTATCCCGGCGAGCGTGCCGAGACCGTTGCGGAAAAAGCTCGCGCTGCCCATGGCGCAGACCTCTTTGGCGTCCTGCCAGCGCGGACGGAACTGCCGGAAGCGGATTGTGAGCAGCGTCTTTTTGCGGAAATACGGCGTCATGAGGATGCACCAGCTGACGACCTTGGATATGGCCGTCGCGGCGCTCGCGCCCGCAACGCCCCAGCCGAACGTGAAGATGAAGAGCGGATCGAGCCCGATATTCAGCACCGCGCCCGCCATCATGCCGATCATGGAAAAGACAGCGCTGCCCTCGGCGCGCAGACATTGGTTGAGCACAAAGCTCGTCGCCATAAATGGCGCGGCGAGCAGGATATACCGGCAATACTGCTCCGAATACGGGAGAATCTCCTCGTTTGCGCCGAGGAGGAGCAGCATCTGATCCTGATACGTAAAGCCGAGAATGAGCACGAGCGTCCCAAGCGCGAGCGCAAGGAAAAAGCATGTAGAGAGCACCTCGCGGGCGCGCTCGTCCTGCTTTGCACCGAGCAGACGCGACGCAAGGCTCGCCGCGCCCACGGCGAGGAGCGAGCCCGCCATCATGATGATGAGATCGATTGAGCCGTTCACGCCGACCGCGCCCGTAGCGTCTGTTCCGAGCTGGCTCACGAAGAGCGTATCGGCAAGGTTGTAGGCGCTCGTAACGAGCATTCCCGCAATCGACGGCAGCGCCATTTTCGGCACAAGCTTGGGAATGGGCGTTTTGAGCATGAAGTCTCTTTTTTCGTTGGGATCGCGAAACTGGGGCATGAGCGGTCTGCGTCCTTTCTCTTTATGTGTTCAGGTGCGCGGGTCAGAAAAAATCAGTAAGAGTATTTTCCGCCGCCGATGAACTCGCGCAGCAGGGAGTCCTTGGCAAGCAGGTCGGGCGAAACATCCTCAAAGCGCTCAAACGCCGGGAGGATGCTTTGCAGCTCGCTGTAGCGCGGTGTGTCGGCAGGCATGGCATTGAAAAGATCGGTGGCGGTATTATTCAGCACCGGCACTTCGTAGGCAAACGAGGAGTCGAACTGGAGATTGGCCTTGTCTTTGAAAGGCGAAATATACAGCTTCTCGCCGCGGCGGATGTTCGCCCAATGGGCAAGCGTCTGCTGCGCGGCGGTGCCACGGAAGAGATAGTCGCGCACGGTGCGGCGCATGAGGCGCATCCAGGTTCCCTTGAACACAACCGCGCCGTTATCGTCCAGAATGTTGCTGCGCGCGCTGATATAAAGCTTGAAGGCCTCGGGATGCACGAGCGTGATCGAGTCGTTGAGCGCGTGGATGCCCTCAAAAACGGCAACCTCGTTTTTCTTCAGCCGCAGCGAAGCGCTCGGCTCCAGGTCGCGGCATTGATGCACAAAGTCATAGCGCGGCACGAGAATGCGCCCGCCCTCGGAGAGGACGGAGAAGTGCTCGTTCAAGAGTTCCATGTCCATGCACAAGGGCGATTCAAGATCATAGCCGCCCTCGGGCGTGCGCGGCGTCGTCTTCGGAGAGACGGTTTTGAAATAGTTGTCCATGGAGATGCTGTGCGTGCGCACGCCGCGCCGCTCGAGCACCTCGCATACCTTCAGCGCGGTCGTCGTCTTGCCGCTGCCGGAGGGCCCGGAGAGCAGAACGATCGGGCTTTTTTCCATGTTCTCCATGATGCGGTCGGCGGCAAGCTCCAGCCGGCCGGCGTAAACGCTGTCGCACTCGGCGATGAACCCGGCGGCATCGGCGCGGCAGCGCGCATTGATCTCGGAAAGATAGTAGGCCATATCAGTTTTTCCCTTTCGATGCGGAATTATAAAAACGGACGATCTCGTCCTTTTCGGCGCACGTCTGCAC
>CAVIVK010000341.1:0-3484 GCA_963645975.1 Bifidobacteriaceae bacterium
GTTCGCATACGCATCTTACCAACAGACTGCCCGTTGCAGCAAGCAACGCATTATAACATTTCGAAAAACCGGGCAAATGCGGACTACCTGCTTCTGAATTTGCGAATAAGGGCTCTTGCGCCTGTGGTGATGAAAACGAGGAAGCCGCAGAATATGCATAGAAACCCCAACGGCAGCAAAAAGAAGCGCTCGTGCAGCATTCCGCTTGCATCCACGTGCTCCGCAGAGAATCCCTTCAATGCCAGCAGCAAAACGCCGGCGAGAAGCAGCCCGCCGCCGACCGCCGAGGCGATCCTGTCACATTTGTATGCTACGATTCCTTTTTCATCCTTGCTCTTTTTTTCAGTCATGCTGTTCACTCCTTATCTACCGGCGTTACACGCCAAAACAAGTCAAGATGCCCATGAGGACCACGAACGCTCCCGCTGTACGGAAATCTCGCCGCATCCTCTCCTCGTCGTCGGCATATTGCCATTTCCACCTCTCCGGACAGACGGGGTGGATCACAAAAAGCAGCCCATTAAGGATCCATGCGAGGTTTGAAAAAACGCCATGCTTCAGCAAATGTGCCAGTACAAAGCCTGCTGCTATGATGCCCATGCCTATCCACATTTGCTTCTTGAAGGTCAGCCGGTTCATTATACGCCCTCCTGCTTTGCAATCTTTGGATGTCTCATAAAGTGGATAACGAGTCCGATCACAAGCCCCAGCAGTGCGGGGCAGACCCAGCCGAGGCCAAGTCCGGCGAACGGCAGGAAACCGACCACGAACTGTTGGATCGCGTCGCCGCCGAGCGCGTCGCGGACGCCCGCGGGCAGTGCCATGAGGAAGTCGTAGAGCGCGGCGATGAGCGTCAGCGCGGTCGTGCAGACAAAGACCGCGCGGTCATACCGGAAGAAGCGGCCAAAGAGGGAGAGCACGATCAGCGTGATGGCAAGGGGGTAGAGGAACATCAGCACGGGGACCGCGTAGGTGATGATGGCGTTCAGGCCGACGTTGGCAAAGAGGAACGACGCGCCGCTGAAGATGACGGCCCACACGCGGTAGGTGGGGCCGTTGGAAAACAGGCCGTGAAAAGTCTCCGCGCAGCTCGTGATAAGGCCGACGGAGGTCTTGAGACAGGCAAGCGTCACGGTTGCGGCAAGAACGAGCAGTCCCGCGCCGCCGAGGTAGTGCTGCGCGATCTGCGCGAGGGCGATGCCGCCGTTTTCGGAGGTCTCAAAGAGGCCGCGGCTCTGCACGCCGACGACGGTGACGGCGGCGTAGATGACGGCCATCAGCAGACAGCTGAAGATGCCAGCGCGGACGGTGCTACCCGCCACGGCGTCCGGCTCGGTTACGCCGAGACTGCGGATCGTCTGCACCACCACGATGCCGAAGGCAAGGCTCGCCAGCGCGTCCATGGTGTTGTAGCCTTCTAAAAAGCCGGTGAAGAACGGCTGGGCGGCGTAAGCGCCCTCGGGCGCGACGGCGCCGATCGCGGCTCCGGGGTCGAGCGTCGCCACGACGACGAGGATACCGAGAAAGACGAGGAAGCAGGGGTTGAGGATCTTGCCGACCCACACCAAAATCTTGCCGGGACGGAGCGAGAAGAACAGCGCTGCGGCAAAGAAGAGAGCGGAGAAGATCAGCAGATAAAGCTGTGAGCTGCCCGCGGGCAGTACCTGCTCCAGCCCGACGGTGAACGAGGTCGTGGCGCAGCGCGGAATGGCGAAGAACGGTCCGATGGTCAGGTATAGGAGGCAGGTGAAGAACATCGAATAGGGCTGCCCAACGCGGTAGCCAAGCTCGAAAAGCCCGCTCGACCGGCTGATGCCGAGCGCCGCTACGCCGAGCAGCGGCAGCCCTACGCCCGTTACGCAAAAACCTACTACGGCGGGCCATACGTTGCTGCCCGCCATCTGACCCAGGTGTACGGGGAAGATGAGGTTTCCGGCGCCGAAGAACAGACCAAAGAGCATGCTGGCGACATAGAGATTCTCGGCGCGGCTGAGATTTTGTTTCATTATCTTTCTCCTTTGAGTTCAGATATTACGCCTGCAACACTCTGCTTCTGATCTGCGCCAGAAGCATCACGAGGCTGACGCCCAACAGGATATGCCCGACTCCGGCGATGCCGGAGATGGCCGAGCTCATGCCGGAGGACAGCGCTGTTCCCAACACCTGCGTCACACCCCGCACTACAAGCATGCAAGCGACAAGGTTCAGCCCGATGTGATAGGCGATAAGCGCTCGCATTGTTTTAGCGCCGGTGAAGGAAAACGCCTTTTCCAGCAGGACCAGCAGCAGGAAAAATGCCATGCCCAGCAGGAAATAATGCGTATGCACCACGCCGAGGGCGGTTTTGGCGGTAAAGCCGTTGAATTTGGTAAACTCGCGGAAAAACACCCCGCCAGCCATTGCAAGGATAGCGTAAGTCAGAGCTGCGTCCATATAACGTTTCATGTTCGTTCCTCCTGATCACTTGTTTCATTGCGAAATATCCGATCAGCACCGTCCAGACATAGGTGCAGGTCTTGGGGATCATTAGAAGTCCAACTATGGGTACGGCACCCACCCACAGCACCACAGGGATATAGAAACCGAAGCTCAACACGATGGTGAGTCACATCCAGCGGAACGCACGATCCCTGTGCTCCCTTGCGCTACGGTAAAACAGCACGATGATAAGAGCGCCCATCAGGGCAAAGGGTATATTGCGGCAGATCCCCCAGAAGAGCGGCGCATCGGTGCTCAGCCACCGGTTCTGCGGCATCATGCAGAGCAGGATGCGTATCACTGCCAGAATGTATACCGCGGCGGTCAACCCGTTCCGTCCCTTGATCTGATACCGCTGCCTCCAGACATAGTAGAGCAGCACACAGAAGGCAGTCATGGTGATGGAGGTGATCCACTTTCCCAGGCCCAAAGAGACGCTAAAGTTTTCAAAGCCCGTGGTACACAGCGCCAGCGCGCGGGGGACGAGATGAAAGAAGTCTCCAAATCCCAGCACCACCGCCATATAGCCGAACAGTCGGAACTGCGGTCCTCCCCTGCGGCCGCGGATCATCAAAATGCCGATGGCAATGACGGACGCCAGATAGACGATGTCAAAAAGTGTTTCTGCGATTGCCCGCATAGGTCTTTCCTCTCTCTAATTATTTACGGCTGTTTTTTCGCGGCGAATGCCGCTTTGACGAAGGTATATCCGAACCGAAGCCCCGCCAGCAGCAGCGACGCGCCGAGACCGGTGTAGAAAACCGCGATAAAGAGCTCGGGCGCAACTCCACTCGATTGCAGGGCAAGTCCGCCGGTCATCATCAGAGCCATGACAGCAAACGACTGTCCATCAAAGAAGTTCAGAAAGAATTGCGGCTCGTCGGGATATGCGCGTATTCTTGCTGTGTGTTTTCTGACCAGCCTTCCAAAAACAAAACGTTGAAACACGGCAAAGACCAGCGCGGACAGGAGCCCATTTGTTACAGTCCGATAGGCGGGATACATC
>CAVIVK010000342.1:0-3317 GCA_963645975.1 Bifidobacteriaceae bacterium
GCGCTCTCAGCGCTGCTTTTAACGGCGCTCACTGTGCCAGTTTATGCCGCAGAGGAGGATACTGCCACGCTTCAGTTTGATGAAAACGGGGAATTTCGTATTTTGATCGTTGCCGACACGCAGGACACCGCCACGCCGCACGAGGCAACGCTCCGTCTGCTCAACGCCGAGCTCGACGCCGCAGACGCCGATCTCGTCGTATTCACCGGCGATCAGGTCCATGGCCCGTCCGTCCGCACTACAGAGGCAATGGGAAAGGCGCTCGACGCCATTCTCGCGCCCGTGGCCGAGCGCGGCATTCCCTTTGCCGCCGTGTTCGGCAACCACGACGACGAGGGCGGCGTGAGCAAGGAGACGCAGCTCGCCATTTATCGGAGCTATCCCGGCTGTCTCATGTCCGCCGGGCCGGACGATATCACCGGCTGCGGCAACTATAACCTTCTCGTCTGGTCCTCAGACGGCAGCCGCCCGGTGTGCAATCTCTGGTTTCTGGACAGCGGGACCTACGGCGAGAAGGGCGTTTCCAAGTACGCCCGTGTCGAGCAGGATCAGATCGACTGGTACACCTCCACCGCCGCAGCGCTTGAAGAGCAGTACGGCGAAATGCTTCCCGCGTATCTTTTCCAGCACATCATCGTCCCGGAGATTTATGATCTTCTGACAGAGGTTCCCGCCTCGGAGAAAAAGGCCGAGGGCGTCGTTGAGGGCTATTCCAGCCGCTCGGGACACTATTACAAAATGGGTGAAGGCTTCACCGCCGGGCATCTCGGCGAAGCGCCCTGCCCGCCGGATATTCCCTCCGGGGAGTTTGCCGCGATGCGCGATACCGGCGACGTGGTAGCAGCGTTTTTCGGCCACGATCACAAAAACGACTTTGCCGGAACGTATGAAGGCATCGATCTCGTGAATACGACGAGCACCGGCTTTTATATCTATGGTGAGCGCGAATACCACGGCGCGCGGCTGGTCATACTGCACGAGAACGCCCCCACGGAATACGAGACTGAAATGCTTTATTATAAGGATCTCGTCTCCGAGCCGCTGCCCGGCGGACTCACCTCAATTCACGGCAAACATGTGGAAAACATTGTGATCGCCGCCGTTGCCGCTCTTCTTGTAGTCATCGGCGCGGGCGTATTCGCAGGTGTTCGCATCGCAAAGCGGAAAAAGCAGAAAAAACAATAAGATTTAGCGGATGATCCGTTGAAAAACGCTAAATCTTGTGTTGACAAGCTATTTTCAGCGTGGTATAGTATCAGAGCCGCATTGAAAGGGTAACCAAGTGAGGGCAACCTCCGCCCGGGAGAGCGAGTCTGCAAGAAAGGCAGGATGTAAAATGAAGCACGCAGTTATCATGACCGGCGGTAAGCAGTACCGCGTCGCCGAGAACGACGTTATCTACGTCGAGAAGCTCAACGTTGCCGATGGCGAGACCGTCACCTTTGATCAGGTTCTGGCCGTTGTCGACGAGGGCGTCAACGTGTTCGGCACCCCCGTTGTGGAAGGCGCCACCGTGACCGGCAAAATCATCAAGACCGGAAAGAGCAAGAAGATCCGTGTCTACAAGATGAAACCCAAGAAAAACTACCGTCGCACGCAGGGCCATCGTCAGCCCTACACGAAGGTGGAAATCACCGCGATCAACGCTTGATCCGTACTATTTGACTATTGGAGGTGTGATTTAAATGGCACATAAAAAAGGCATGGGCAGCACCCGCAACGGTCGCGACAGCGAGTCGAAGCGTCTGGGTGCGAAGCGGGCCGACGGTCAGTTCGTTCTGGCCGGCAACATCCTTGTCAGACAGCGCGGAACGAAGATCCATCCGGGCACCAACGTGGGCATCGGCGGAGACGACACTCTCTACGCCCTCGTGGACGGCACCGTGAAGTTTGAGCGCATGGGCAAGGACCGCAAAAAGGTCTCTGTTTACGAAATCGCGCAGTAATTACCCAAAGAGACCGACGGGCTCGTCGGTCTCTTTTTATTTTCAAAGACAGGTGGAACACGCATGAGCTACGGATTTGTAGATAAAGTCACCATCAGCGTTTACGCCGGCAAGGGCGGCGACGGCGCCGTCACCTTCCACCGCGAGAAATTTGTCGCGGCGGGCGGTCCGGACGGCGGCGACGGCGGACGCGGCGGCGATGTGATCCTTGTTGTGGACGATCACATGTCCACGCTGATGGATTTCCGCTATAAGCGTAAATTTACCGCGGCCAACGGAGAAAACGGTCTCAACAAGCGCTGCTCCGGCAAGGACGGCGAGAACGTCACGATCCGCGTGCCTCGCGGCACGCTTGTGCGCGACAAAGCCACCGGCGGCATCATGGCCGACATGTCCACGGGCGAGCCGTTCGTCGCCGCCCGCGGCGGGCGCGGCGGCTGGGGCAACCAGCATTTTGCCACGCCGACGCGGCAGGTGCCGCGCTTTGCCAAGCCCGGCATGCCCGGCGAGAGCCACGAGCTCATTCTGGAGCTCAAGCTGCTCGCGGACGTCGGTCTTGTCGGCTTCCCGAACGTCGGCAAATCGACGCTGCTCGCGAGTGTTTCCCGCGCACGACCGAAGATCGCGGACTATCACTTTACGACGCTCTCCCCCAATCTCGGCGTCGTTTACGTTGCCGAGGGCGCTTCCTTCGTGCTGGCGGACATTCCCGGTATCATTGAAGGTGCAAGCGAGGGTGCGGGACTCGGCCACGATTTTCTCCGCCACATCGACCGCTGCCGTCTGCTCATCCACGTGGTGGACGTCGCCGGCAGCGAGGGGCGCGACCCCATCGAGGATTTTGAAACGATCAACCGCGAGCTTGCGGACTACTCCCCCACGCTCGCCTCGCGCCCGCAGATCGTCGCAGCGAACAAGTGCGATCTGCTCGGCGACGACCGTGAACCGATCGAACGGCTGAAAAGGCATGTCGAAGAGCAGGGCTATGAGTTTTTTGAGCTCTCCGCTGCTACGACAGCCGGAACAAAGGAGCTCATGCAGCGCGCTGCTGCCATGCTCTCCACGCTCCCGCCGATCGCGGTGTATGAACCGGACTATGTTCCGCCCGCGCCCGATCTCGGCTCGCCCGAGGATGTGGAGATCGAAGAGGACGACGGTGTCTGGTATGTCTCCGGTCCTTGGATGGATCGCCTTGTTTCGACTGTCAACTTCACCGACTATGAAAGCCGGATGTATTTTGACAAGTCGCTGCGCGACGCCGGGATCTACGAGCGCATGGAAGCGCTCGGCATCCACGATGGCGACACCATTTCCATCTGCGGCATGACGTTTGAATACAAATCATGAAATATTATTCACAAACCCTCTTCC
>CAVIVK010000343.1:0-3290 GCA_963645975.1 Bifidobacteriaceae bacterium
GGGTTGCGGAACATGCCCTGATATGCCGTGCCGGCAACGGAGAGCCCCGCGCCGACGAGCGCCGAGAGCGCCACGCGCGGCAGACGGATGTTCAGCACAACGGCACGTTCCTGCCCCGTATAGGCCGGTACCGGCGGCTGCATACCGAAGAGCTTACAGAAGCCCTCCCGGAGGGCGTCCCACAGAATGCGAAAAAGCGTTCCCGGCGCGACGGCGAACCGACCCAGCAGGAACGAGGCAAAAAACAGCAGCACGAACGCCGCCGCAAGCACCCGGAACCGCCGGGCATAGATCGATGTTTTATCCGTCGTAACGACGACCTCCCCACTATTTTTTATATAGTATAGCGGAAATAATATCACGCAAAGCGGGTTTCTGTCAATTCATGTGTCCCAGTCAAAGATCATCAGGCTGCTCTTTCCCTTCAGGTATCCCATTACCTCCGACACGCTGTACTTCGGCGGTATCTTCACATACAGATCTACATGATCCGGCATTGCCGCTGCCTCCAGAATTTCTATCCCTTTTCGCGCGCACAGGGCGCAGATGATTTGCCCTATATCCGCGGAGATTTGCTTATATACTATCGGCGGCGGTATTTCGGCGCAAACACAATATGATATTTGCAGTTCCACTTACTATGTGCTAAACTGTCCTTATCCATTTGGATTGCCTCCTTTGATTTTATCTGTCGTCGGTTGGCGAACCTGACTTCACTCTATCATCGGAGGAATCGCCCGGAGGCAATGCCTCCGGGCGATTCGCATCTTATTCTGTTTTTTCCGGAGTCTTATAACCGAATCGGAAAATGAAGAAGGCAATGCAGGTTGTCATGGCCGCAAGAAGAATGGCCGCGCTGTAATGCCCACGATCGGCAATGGAGTTGATGGTAAAGCGCAGAAGGATGTTTCCGCACGACGATGTGATCGCCATAAGCGCCGCGACCGTCGCGGCATACTCCGGGAATTCCTTGAAAGCCATGAGGAACTTTGCCGTATACTGTGCGCCGCTGAACACACCAAACAACAGCATTCCAGCCGCCCATGACCACCGATACGGAAGCATGACCATAACAGAAATGACTGCCGCACTTAAAATGCAGCTCAGGCGCATGTACTTCTCGCTTGTCAGCCATTTGGATAGAAGGCTGAAAAGCAGGCGGCTGATGATCATACCAAGATATGCCAGACTCACAACAAACGAGCAAAATGCCGCATCGAAGCGCTCGGGGTAAACGGTTTGCAGAAAAGTCGGCGTCCACATATTGATGTAGTTCGTCCCTGCAAGAAATGCCGCGCCAATGCCAAGCCAGAGCATGTTCCGATTAGCAAGGATTTTCCGGAAGGGGATCGATTTATGGTGTCCCTCGCTATCAAGATTCTGCACGATGGGAGTCGGCTTTTTCAGAATCAACGTTCCTACAAGGAATACCACAGACAGCGTCAGAAAGAAGAGGCCGTAGCAGATGTCGCTTCCGCCGAAGCCGCCGAATCGGCGCATGAGCAGCACAGCTGTTCCGGGGCCGAGCATACTGCCAATAGCGAAAAACATGTGCAGAAACGATACATAACGCTCTCTTTCGTCGCCGTAAAGATCCGAGGTATATGTCGCACAGAGATTATCGATGATCGATCCGCTGATACCCATGACCACCTTGAAGAGCAGCAGCACGACAAAAAGCGGTGCCGTTCCGATGAGGATCATCGCCGCGGCATATACCATAACGGCGATCGTAATGACCCAATGCTTATCCAGCCGATCCAGGCAGAACATGGCGATAAACATAGCCCCCACCATGCCAATCTCGCTCGTAGTATCCAGCAGCGAAGCGCTCGTCAAACTCAGCTGATAGTGCTGGATGATGTCCGGCAGCAGACTGCTGTACATCCCGGACGAGAGCGCAAATCCCGCCATGAAAACGATTAGGAAGCCGACGGTGAACGTTTTTCCTGCTTTATTGGTGTAGGTTTTTTTCACCGCCGTCACGCTTCCATCATTTTTTTCAGGTTGACGTTGAAGGGCGGATATACAACACCCTTTTCAGTAATGATTGCCGATATGTACTTATGGTCGGTCACATCGAATGCCGGGTTATAGGCCTTCACGCCCTGCGGCGCCATCTTTTTGGCATACCACAGCTCGCTGATCTCCTTTTCATCGCGCAGTTCGATGTGAATATCGTCGCCGCTGGCACAGTTCATGTCCACGGTTGAAGTTGGGCCGAGCACATACACCGGAATACCATAGCTATGCGCAACGATGGCGAGAGTCGAGGTGCCGATCTTATTCGCTGTATCACCGTTTGCCGCCACGCGGTCGCAGCCAACAAGGCATGCATCGATCCAGCCATTTCGCATAACGAGAGAAACCATGCTGTCACAAAGCAGCGTCACATCAATGCCGGCCTCGTGGAGTTCCCAAGCCGTCAGGCGCGCACCCTGGAGCAGCGGGCGGGTCTCATCGGCAAACACCTTAAAGTTATATCCTCTTTCCTGGCCGAGATACATCGGCCCTAGCGCCGTACCGTAGCGTGCCGTGGCGATTGAGCCTGCGTTGCAATGGGTCAGGAGCCCCATGCCAGGCTTGAGAAGCGAAAGGCCGTTTTCGGAAATGGCCTTGCACATTGCCTCATCCTCGTCCCGGATGGCCTGCGCTTCGCTGCGCAGCCGCGCTTTCAGCTCATCCACACTCTCCGCTGGCGCGATTGCCGCGCGTTCCATCCGATCCAGCGCCCAGAAAAGGTTTACCGCCGTCGGGCGGGACGACGCTAGATATTCTTTCACCTTTTTAAATTCCGCACGAAATGCTTCAATATCATCCCCAGCGTAATGCTTTATCGCAAGATACGCTCCATATGCCGCCGCAATCCCGATGGCCGGCGCACCGCGTACCTGCAATTTTTTGATGGCATCCCAGACTTCCTCCTTTGTTTTCAACGCAAGGTACTCCACCTCGTTCGGAAGAAGCGTCTGATCGAGGATGACCAGCGCATCGCCCGCATCGTCCAGTCGCACCGATGTAATCTTATCAACAACGCTCATTGAAGCTTCCTCCTCGCTTTATCATCGTATCCAGCGCAAAAGTTACCAGCCGAGCGAACAGATCTTTTCGTTCAGACGTGCTCAGCACTTCCTGCGTCGCTACGTTTTCCGCCACGCCGAGAATACCGGCGCACGGGAGATGGAACCGCTGCGCCGCGGTGAAGGTCTGGTTCATTTCCATATCCGCGCCGATCGCGCCGCGGGCGGCAAACTTCCGCAAAAGCTCCATTTCACCGCGATGCTCAATGG
>CAVIVK010000344.1:0-3225 GCA_963645975.1 Bifidobacteriaceae bacterium
GCCTCGTTTTGCCGTTGGGTAGTTTAACTGCTGATAGTATTTTAGCAGCAGTTATTTTATTCGTTTCTATCATGCTCGACAGGAGACATAAATGAAGCCGTTATATGTAGTTTTGACAGTCATCGTGGCGCTGATAGCCCTTGCTCTGATCGCTAGCAGCATCGGCATCATCCATATCAGGCTTTAGCCCGTCATCGAATCCGACGCGACTACCCCCCGGCATTTTCTATATCTGGGGATGTTTCGTATAAGAGAGCCATCGGAACCCATACGAAGAATAATTAAAAGACCTGGTAACTAAATCGTTGGGATTAACCCGTGAGACAAGCGGCAACTGCAGGACAACTACTGATCCGGGTTAGCCTCACGTACCTCGTAAGACTGAGGGTGTGGGATTTTTTAGCGACGAGATGCTTGCGGGCGCGGGGCTGTGGCTGGGCCCTTCGGTTCCTGTTTGCGCAGGGGACGGCCGGACCTTTCAAAAACACGTTCGTCATGCGGCTCCACCTCCTCGTAAGGGCAATCGGTCGTTGGGCATCCGGAAATTACGGGTGTGGCTTCGGTTATCGCGTATCATGGTTCAGAGGAGTGAAGGCTTGCTGCAAGCGGAGGTGTACTCATGAGGGCGGCACTAAAGACTGAACGTACAAGCGCATCGTTGAACGGGTTCTCGCGTCGAGCGTTTGTGAGAGCGGCGGCTTGTGCCGGCGCGGCGGCGCTGCCGTTCATGCTGGGACTTTCTGGCTGTGCCGCTGTGGGCGCGGGTTCCGTCGCAGAGGATGAATCGGCCCCCTACGTGGTCCGCGCGGCCAAGAGTGGCGACGTCTCCGTGCTGTTAAAGGCCATGAGCCGTCGCGAGAAGATCTGCCAGATGCTCATGCCCGACTTCCGCATGTGGAACACGGAAGGCAAAGCAGAAGACGCCACCGACTTTGTAAAGATGAACGACCAGGTAGATGCCATCGTCGATAAGTACGGATTCGGTGGCGTCATCCTCTTTGCCAACAACGTTCACGAGACGCAGCAGACCTTCGACCTCACCTATGCGCTGCAGACCGCGGCCGTGCGCAACTCCGCGGGCTCTGACGGCGGCGGCATTCCGTTGCTGCTCGGCATCGACCAGGAGGGTGGCATCGTCTATCGCCTTGGCAGCGGCTGCGCCATGCCGGGCAACATGGCTCTTGGCGCCACGCGCAGCACCAGCCTCACGCGCCAGTGCGGCGAGGTCATGGCCAACGAGCTGGCCTCCCTCGGCATTAACGTCGACTTTGCCCCGGTGATGGATGTCAACAACAACCCGAACAACCCTGTCATTGGCCTGCGCTCGTTCTCCGATCGTCCTGAGCTCGTGAGCGAGCTGGGCTGCGCCATGCTCAAAGGTATCCAGGGTCAGGGTGTGTGCGGCTGTGCCAAGCATTTCCCCGGCCACGGCGACGCGTCGACTGATTCCCACACGGGCCTGCCGCGCATCGACAAAAGCCTGGCCGAGCTTGAAGAGCTCGAGTTTGTGCCGTTCCGCGCGGCCTTCAAGGCGGGCGTGGACATGGTGATGACCGCGCACATCCAGTATCCGCAGGTGGAGACCGAGACGGCAACCTCCACTGACCCCGAGATGGGCGAGATGGCGCTCCCCGCTACGCTCTCGAAGACCTTCCTTACCGACATCCTTCGTGACGAGCTTGGCTTCGAGGGCGTTGCCATCACCGACGCGCTCAGCATGGATGCCATTGCCTCGAACTTTACGGCGACGGATGCCGTACGCAGGACGTTTCTTGCCGGTGCGGACATCGCGCTCATGCCCGTTCGGCTGCGTTGCAACGATGACGTAAATGCAATGGAGGAGCTAGTGACGGCTCTCGAAGCCGACGAAGAGCTCACCGACGAGCGCCTCGACGCCTCGGTGCGCCGCATTCTCGAGCTCAAACTCAACCGCGGCATCCTTGCGCTTGCCATGGCGGGCGCCGACGTTGCCGGTGCGGGCGTTTCCTATGACGAGGGCCTTGAGACGGCGCTTGCCACGGTGGGCTGCGACAAGAATCGCGAGGTAGAGCGCGAGGCGGCGGCTTGCGCGGTGACGGTCGTCCGCGGAGAGGGGCTGCTTCCCTTCCAGCCTCAGGCCGGTCAGCGCGTGGTGCTGGTGGCCGCCCAAGAAAACGAGCAGCCGGGCATGGAGCTTGCCATGCGACGCCTTGTCGCGGAAGGGCACCTGCCTGAGGACGTTACGTACGAGTCCCTCAGCTATGCGAGCGATGACAAGAGCGAGGCTGCGGCTGAGGCGGCCGCCGCGAAGGTCGCCGATGCGGTGGCGGGGGCGGACTTTGCCGTTGTGGTTTCCGAAATAGGGAGGAGCGCCGTTCTTGGTGCTTCGAATTTCCTGAGCGGCACCGTCTGTTCCCGTGCGATCGAGGCTGCCGGGCAGGCTGGCGTCCCCCTCGCCGTCATGAGTGTCTCTAAGCCCTATGACCTCGCGCTTTATGATGAGGGGTGCGCGTTGCTGGCAGTCTATGGCAACAAGGGCATGGACCCAACCGAGGCCCTTGCTCCCGACCACGCCTTTGGCCCCAACGTCGTGGCTGGTGTCGAGGCCATCTTCGGCGGCCATAAGATCGCAGGCAAGCTGCCTGTCGACATCTTTGCGGTAGCTACCAGCGCAGACGGCTCCTCCACCATCGACACCAACACGGCTCTCTATCCCTTCGGCACTGGCGAGACGATTTAGCCTTGACCGGCGCGCGGGCGCGGTACTCGCGCGGGGTGCAGTGATAGTCGCGCGCGGAAGAGCTGGGTAAAGTTGCTCGGGCTTTTGATGCTCGCGGCATGCGCCACCTCGTCGGCGATCGTCGAGGGCGACCGCCCCAGCTCCCGCGCCATCTGCCTGCACGACTTGCGCTTGTCCAGGCCGTTCTCGATCGCGACCCGGTCGGACTCGTCCAGCCTGCGGTAGGACCTCGGTTTCTTCTCCATGCTTCTCCTTTCTCCCGGGAGGGCCTGCGGCCCTCGCCTCCGGAAAGGAATTCTCGAACTTACCCGGATGCGTCCGGCTGAGTTCGAGAGCAAAAGCTAAGTGCTCGGGTGAACTTGCGAATCAATCCAGATTTTTCTCTTGGGTAAAAAAAATTGGCTTATGCCCATCCTTCCGTAGTGTCATTATGGAAAATAGTTAAAATCGAGCTATTTCGACAATGTTTTAAGGAGAGGACGATTTGAAACAACACGTGCTTGAGC
>CAVIVK010000345.1:0-3221 GCA_963645975.1 Bifidobacteriaceae bacterium
GTGCTCCGCATCGTAGGCCACGGAGTCCCACCCGTCCGGCACCTCCGGTACAGAGAAGTCCGCGTTGGATAAAAGCGAGCCGTCGGCAATGGCGGTGCCTTGCAGTACTGCGCAGATCAGCAGCAGAGAAAAAACAATATATATCGGTTTGCGCCGTTTCATGAAATAGCCTCCCGAAAGGACTAAATTGGTATTATCTGTTTTCGATTGCATTTTAACACACGGCGTTCACTATTGCAAACAGGGCGTAATTCCAGTATAATAGGATTATATCCACAAGAAAAAGGATGGCAACAGCATGCTTGGTATTTTATGGTTTTTCCTGTGGCAAAGCGCGGGGATTGCCGTTTCGTATTACGTATTTCCTGAAAAGAGAACCGCTGTCCGGCTCTGGCTTGGCAGCGTAATCGGAACTCTTCTCTCCATGTGGGCGCCGATTCCGTTTGCGTTTCTGCGCGGCTTTGGCATCACGGCGCACGTCGCAGCAGCGATTTTCGCCGTTGCGCTGCACGCTCTCTGGCTGGCGCGGCGCGGGAATACCATCTCCTGCGCGGAGGACGCCGCGATGGACCGCCCTCTTCCCTTCCTGCTTATCCCCTTTATGGCGCTCGCTGTTTATCTCGTATGCTCGCATACGCTGCAAAACGTGAACGGTGCTCTTTATACTGGCCAATGCACCTACGGCGATATGGCAATGCATTTAAGCTTTATTACCTCCATCGCCGAACAGCAGACGTTCCCGCCGGAGTACAACCTGCTTCCCGGCACGCCGGTGAGCTATCCGTTCCTCTGCGACAGCGTTTCCTCCAGTCTCTATCTGCTTGGAACGCCGCTTCGCTGGGCATACATGCTCCCGATGTTCTTCGCCTTTGCGCAGGTATTCTGCGGCGTATGGTTTCTCAGCCGGGAGTTTTGCCGGAAGAAATATGCGCCGGTGCTTGCTTTTCTGCTGTTCTTCCTCAACGGCGGGCTGGGCATGATCTACTTCCTCAACGGCGAGTATTCTCTGCATGACCTCTTCACCGCGTTTTACAAAACGCCAACGAATCTCACAGAAAAGGGCATGCGATGGGTCAATGTCATTGCGGACATGCTGCTGCCGCAGCGGGCAACGCTCTTTGGCTGGGCGGCGCTGTTCGCCGTTTTGTATCTGCTCTTCCGGGCTGTTTTCCGCGGGGACACGCGGCTATATCTTCCCGCAGGCATTCTCGGCGGGCTTCTCCCGATGGTGCATACGCATTCCTATTTTGCTCTCGGGCTTATGGCAGCGTGTTGGCTCGTGTATTCCGCTGTTCGTGACCGCTTTTCCCGTGAATGGTTCTTGCGCTGGCTCCAGTTCGGGCTGCCGGCCGTGCTGCTGGCGCTGCCGCAGCTTCTTCTCTGGACATTCCCCTCCGTCGGTGGAAACGAGCATTTTGTCCGCGTTGTGATTGACTGGGTGAATAACGGAAAGGAGCCCTGGCTCTGGTTTTGGGTCAAAAATGTCGGGCTCGTGTTCGTCCTGACGCCGTTTGCGCTCTTCGCCGTAACGAAAGAGCAGCGTGCGGCCTTCTCCGGCGCTGTGTTCATTTTTGTTCTCTGCGAGCTGCTTGTATTCCAGCCGAACGAGTACGATAACAATAAACTTTTGTACGTTGCCTATGCGTTCGGGTGCTTCGTGTGCGCCGATGCGCTGACCGATTGGCTTGCCCGGCTTCGGAACCCGGCGGCGCAAGGCGTACTTCTTGCCGCCGCGCTCTTTATCAGCTCCAATGCCGCCGTATTCACGCTTGGGCGCGAAGTTGCCTCCGGCATTCCGAAATACGGCTATGAGCTTTTCTCCCGTGATGAAGTTGCCGCAGCGGAATATATTATCGATAACACCGAGCCAGGCGCGCTGTTCCTTACCAAGGATAATCACGACAACACCGTCGCGACGCTCACCGGGCGGAACATCGTCTGCGGCAGCAGCTCGTACCTCTACTTCCATGGCCTGAATTATCAGGGCAAGCAATACCTTGCTGAGCAGATGCTCACGAATGCGGAGGTATTTGAGACATATCGCGATAGTGAAGGCCTCGACTATGTGTACATCGGCTACCATGAACGCGCTCTCTCCGGCGCCATCACCGATTATTTGACGGAAAATTATCCCGTCGCGTTCACTTCCGGAGCGATCACGATCTACGATCTTCACTCGGAGAATTGAATGGCAACCGCCAGAAACGCCCTGCAAGACATCAAAATCTTGCAGGGCGTTTCGATTATTATTTTGTCATCCGTTTGAGTAAATCCGCACGGTATGGGAGTTTCTGTGCAAGCTCGATCGGGGTATAGCCCCAGTCGTTTTTTATGCTCAATTCAAGTGCGCATTTTTGGAAAATGATATCATACAGCGGCGCAAAATCCTCGTCGGTAAACTTCGGATGGCTGATAAGATGCTGAATCGCCACTCTGTGTTTTGTGTCCAGCTGATTGATATCTACCCCTTCATCTATCAATATTCGTGTCAATTCTACCGTTTGCTCCATAATATGCTTAGGGCGAGAAAACAGAATATGGAACAGCGTTTCGCCTTCCTCGTTTGTGCCGTTCAAATTTGCTCCCTCATCAACCAGAAAACTCACGATATCATATCTGTTTTGAGGCGTTTGATTCGCCATAGCACAGAATATAACGGGCAAGCCGTTCTTGGGCGTTTCATTCAAAAGCCGCTTGTCATAGACTTCTTTGAAATGCGCCAGCGTCTGCGTTTTGGCAGAAAAATACATATCCATACCGTTCATCTCCTTTGGAGCTTCTGTGCAAGACTACTTGTATTTTTAAATGAATTATAGCATACACGCGCAAAATAATCCATGGATGTGCATCACGTGACTGCATCATTTCGCATTCTCCTGTGGTAAATATGCACATACAAAACCCTCTGTATGCGCTGCATACAGAGGGTTGGCCGTTTAACCTGCCCACGGTGCTGCGCGGGCGGGTTTTCTATCTCAGAGCGCGAAGCTTTCCAGCTGTGCCTTCGGCACAAAACCGACAGAGGTTTTGACGGCTTCGCCGTTTTTGAAGAGGATGAGCGTCGGGATGCTAGATACGCCGAAACGCATGGCGAGATCCATTTCCTCATCCACATTGACCTTGCCGACCTTCAGCTCGGCGTGCTCGGCCGCGAACTCATGCAGCACCGGGGCAAGCATTTTGCAGGGGCCGCACCAGCTCGCCCAGAAGTCCACAAGGAC
>CAVIVK010000346.1:0-3220 GCA_963645975.1 Bifidobacteriaceae bacterium
TCTGGTGCCGTTTGCGTCGGAAAAGATCATATACATGGGCAGCGTGTATGGAAGCGGCGGCACGATCGCTCCGTATATCTATGACAACACGGTCCATTCCGCTCAGAACAACCTCTATCTCAGCGATCCGGACACGCAGATCCAGTTTACTGCCCACATAAACACGGACGCAGACGCAAAGCTCGGCGTTTACTTCACCGGCATCACCGGCAACGGCGCGTCTGTTCTTTTGAATCCGCTGCAAATTAATACGGAGGCTGGAGCGAAGCCTTACCTCGACCGCATCTTCTGCGACAACCCGGAGTACGGGCAGCTGAAGATACAAAACGATGACGAATACTATAATCTGTATCTGCTCAAGACCGCGCCAACGTTTACCGTCACCTTTGACCCCAACGGCGGCACGCTGAACGAGGGCGATGAGAGCAAACTCGTTCAGTCCGACACGCCCTACGGCCCGCTGCCGATACCGACACGCGTCAACTACCGCTTTGACGGCTGGTTCACCGAGAAGGACGGCGGCACAAAGGTGGAGGAGACCACCGTTATGTCGGCTCGGGAAAACCACACGCTCTATGCACATTGGACATGGATCCATGAGCATTGCATCTGCGGCGGCGATACCGCGTCGGGCGATCACACGGCGCATACCGATGTTGTGTTCACCGCGTGGAACGGCACAGACACCATTTCGTACGCCAATAAAACCGCCTATGTATATCTGTCGCAGAATGCTACCATCAACAGCAATCTGGTGGTGGACGGCACGACGCTTTATCTGTGTCTCAGCGGCCACACCTTCCGGAGCAACGGCACCAATAAGATCCAGGTCAAAAACGGCGGACGTCTTGTCCTCTGCGACTGCGCCGGCGGCGGGACCATCAAGGGTGCAACCAGCGGTTGGGGCGGCGGCTGCGTGTATCTCTACAACAGCACGCTGGATATTTACGGCGGAAAGCTCACCGGCGGCAGCGTAAAATTCGGCGGAGCCGTTGCGTTGGACGATTCTTCCTGCATCGTGAACATGTACGGCGGCGAGATATCCGGCAATAAGGCCATTGGCGACAACAAGAATCCCTCCAAGGGCGGCGCCATTTTCATGCAAAAGGGTGGCGTTGTGAATGTCTATGGCGGCACCATCAGCGGCAACCGCGCGGCCGCCAGCAGGAAGGGCAGCCAGGGCGGCGCAATCTTTGCCGGAAATGGCGGCAGTATCAACCTGTTTGGCGGCACGATCTCCGGCAACACCGCCGATAACGACGGCGGCGGCATTTACGTTGGAAGCAATGGCACGCTCGCAATCTCCGGCACGAATCTCAGCGGGAACAACGCTAAATGGGGCGGCGCAGTTTATCTCACGGGAAATGCTTCGCTAAACATGTCGGGCGGAACCATGGCGCAGAATAACGCATCGCAGCAGGGAGCCGGTGTGTTCCTTTATAGCGGTGGCGTGAAATGCAGCCTCTCCGGCGGCACGATGGAAAAGAACACGGCCGGGGTGAATGGCGGCGCGGTATATGTCAACGACGGAAAGCTGAATCTGAGCGGCAGTCCCGTTGTGACGGGCAACACCGTTTCCGGTACGGCCAACAACGTTTATCTGCCGAGCGGCAAAACGCTCTCCATCACCGGCGCGATGGCGGACGGCGCGCTCGTCGGCGTCACCACCGCAAACAAGAGCTACCCTGTGGCGTTCTCCGGCGCGTATGACGCCAATTACGAAGCGTATTTCGCTTCGGACGATGCATCCGTCGGCGCGGAGTATAATACCGCCGATAAGAAGCTCTATCTTGCCGTGCGGCAGTATGCGGTAACGTTCGATGTCGTGGGCAGCGGCGCGGCGACCGCGACGCCTGCGAATGCACCGGCAGACACGGAAATTACCCTGACTGCGACGCCTGACGAGGGGCATCACTTCAGCGGCTGGATCGTAAACCGCCCCGAGGTGCAGATTTATCAGAACAAGTTCACCATGCCCGCGGGCGACGTGGCGATCAAGGCCATTTTTGAGGCGCACAGCTTCACGGAAGAAGTCGCCGAAGAGCGGTATCTGGTGACTCCCGCGGACTGTGATAACGACGCAGTCTATTACAAGAGCTGCTCCTGCGGCGCAGCGGGCACCGAGACCTTCACAAAGATCGGTACAGCGCTCGGCCACGACTGGGGCGCGTGGACACAAAATAGCGACGGCGCTACCCATACCCGCGTCTGCTCCCACGATGCCAGCCACACCGAAACGGCAAACTGCTCCGGCGGCACGGCGAGCTGCGTAGCGAAGGCTGTCTGTGCGGCATGCGGCGGCGAATACGGTGATCTCATCGCTCACGACTTCACGGCGGAAGCTGCCGAGGCAAAGTACCGGCAGTCGGAGGCCAACTGCCAGTCCCCGGCCATATACCACAAGTCCTGCTCCGTCTGCGGTGCGGCCGGAACGGAGACCTTCGCTTTCGGCGGGAAGGACGGCAGCAATCATGTGGGCGGCACGGAGGTGCGCGGCAAAACGGACGCGGACTGCGTTAAGGACGGCTACACCGGCGATACCTTCTGCAAGGGCTGCGAGACGAAGCTGACCTCCGGCACGGCGATCCCGGCGAAGGGGCACACCTTCGGCGACTGGACGGTCATCCGTGCAGCGACGATTGCCTCCGCCGGGGAAAAAGCGCGCAGCTGCGGCGTCTGCGGGTATCGGGAAACCGCAGCGATTCCTGCGCTGACCCCGACGCCTACGCCCACACCTACGACGACACCTACCCCCACGCCCACGGCCACGCCGACCCCCAGCGCAACGCCTACGGCCAGCACGAGCGCAGAACCCAGCGCCAGCGCAAGTGCCGAACCCGGCGCGGAAGCCGGCGGCAAAACCGGCGGGAAAGACGCCGTGACCGCCAATGCGGAGCTGGAACCCGATACCGGCGTGAGCGTAGAGCCCGATACCGGCGGCAATACCGGCAAGCGCGGCTTTGGGCAGTACCTCTGGCTGTGGCTCCTTCTCCTGCTGCTTCTGATCCTTCTCATCACCGGCAGAGTCCACTATCGGAAATACATAAAAAAGAAATAAACCAATAAAAAAAGACGGCGGCTCGTTTGAACTGCACCCCATTTATTAGACAAGTATGATAAAATACTTGCACTAAGGAATGGGGTGCATTTCTATGCCAAAAGGCGTACCGAACAAACGATACACACCGGAATTTAAAAAGCTGGTCGTAGAAACGATGCA
>CAVIVK010000347.1:0-3124 GCA_963645975.1 Bifidobacteriaceae bacterium
ACGCTACCCTTATCGAAGTCATGCGTCAGAAGCTCGGCTGCAACATCACCATCGTTCCCACGGATGGCGGCACGGAAGCTCTGTCCATGCTGCTTGCCGGCGACATTGACTTTTATCTGAATAACGCCTGCACGGCGGCGCGTTCTCTGGAGGATGGCTACAAGGTTATCTGCACGTTCTCCGATGAGCGCACGGAAGCGCTTCCCGATGTCCCGGCCGCCAAGGAAAGCGGCCTGCTGGACTACACCTCCGGCGTTGTCCGCGGATTTGCTTACCCCAAGGGTGTGGCTCCCGAGATCGTGGAAAAGATGACGGATGCCATGCGCAATGTTATGAACAGCCAGGAATACATCGACAGCATGAAGCAGCTTTCTCTGATTCCCGTTACCATGGAGCCTGATGAGCTTTACGACGCTCTGTCCTCCCAGCTGGACGCCAGACTGGAGATTTACGGTCTGGAGCGCAAGTAATCAGACAAAAAACGGCAAGGGGGGGCCACAAATCCTTCCTTGCCCTTTTTATAAGGAGGAAAAGAAATGAAAAAGCTGCATCAAGACGTATATGTGGGTATCGTCATGATTGTGTTCTCCGCATGGGCAGCTCTGGCCGGACTGAAGATTCCGGGAGAGCCGGGCGTTGTCCCGGTGGCTCTGGCGGTTATCATGCTGGCGTTCGGCGTCTGCGTGCTGGTCAAGGGTATCAAGATGACCGTGGCCGGCGGCGAGATCACATATTCCATGTCCTGGTCGAAAATCGATGTTTCCATCTATGCGTATCTGGCGGTTGTTCTGTATGTCGTTTTGTTCTTCGTTTTGGGCTACTTCACCGCAACGTTCCTGTTCCTTACCGGCATGATGCTGTTCCTGAAAGCCGGGTCGTGGAAAAAGTGCGCGCTGATCTCGCTTATAGCTGTGGTGTGCCTCTATGTGCTGTTTGTCGTATTCTTCGGCGTAAATGTGGCGAAGATCGGTGTATTGATTTAAGGAGGGAAGGAATATGTTTGCAAATATTGGCGCCGGCTTAAGCCTGCTCTTTACGGTCGACAGCCTTCTGGGGCTGCTGCTTGGCACGTTGGGCGGCATGGTCGTAGGTGCGCTGCCGGGCTTTAGCGCGACGATGGGCGTTGCGCTGCTTCTCCCGCTGTCTTTCGGAATGAATCCGGTTGCAGCAATGGTCATGCTGACCGCTATGTATACCTCGGCAGTTTATGGCGGTTCCATCACGGCGATCATGTGCCATACGCCCGGTACGGCGGCCTCCGCCGCCACGGCGATCGACGGCTATGAACTGACGAAAAAGGGCCGCGGTCTCGAAGCGGTCGGCGTGAGTACGCTCGCTTCCTGCATCGGCGGCGTTATGGGCGCTGTGGCGCTGCTGTTTATTTCTCCGCTTCTCGGCGCGCTTTCGCTGAAGTTCGCTCCGCTGGAATACTTCCTGGTCGCGGCGTTCGGCATTACAATTATCGGCACCCTGGCCGGTGACAGCATGGTTAAGGGGTTGTTTTCCGGCGTTCTTGGCCTTTGGCTCGGCTGCTGGGGCTGCGATGCGCTCACCGGCCTGCCGCGCTTCACTTTCGGACTGATGCCGCTCGAGGACGGCATCCAGACCGTTCCGGCGATGATCGGCCTCTTCTCCATTTCGCAGGTCATGCTTCTTGCATATGACGCGCGAAAGGGAAAGAAAACCGTGCTGGACGATCCATCCAAGGGCATGGTCGGCCGCGTTCTTCCGCCCTGGAAGGAATTGAAGGAGTGCATGCCGCATATTCTCCGCTCCGGCATCGTTGGTACGCTCATCGGCATCGTCCCCGCCGCGGGCGGCGGCATTGCATCTTGGACGGGCTACAGCATCGGACGCAACACCACCAAGCATCCCGAAACGTATGGCAAAGGCTCGTTTGAAGGCGTTGCCGCCTCCGAAGCGGGCAACAACGCCGCTGCTGGCGGCGCTTTGATCCCGATGTTCACACTTGGCATCCCCGGATCCTCCGTTGCCGCGGTTCTGCTGGGCGGACTGATGATCCACGGCATCGTGCCGGGCGCGACGCTCTTTACCAAAAGTGGTCCCACGATTTACGCGATCCTGATCGGTTATCTTATCGCGAACATCCTTATGGCTATTTTCGGATTCCTCTGCTCCAAGCAGGTTGCAAAGCTGACGGTTCTGCCGATTGCCATTATGGCACCGCTGATTGTTGCGCTCTGCGCCATCGGCTCGTTCTCCATCCGCAAGAACTTCTTCGACGTTATTTTGATGATCTGCTTCGGCCTTCTGGGCTTCCTGCTGCGCAAATGCGGCTTTGCCACCGCGCCCATGGTTCTGGGCCTGATCCTCAGCGATCATCTGGAGTCTTATTACCGCCGGGCGCTGATTCTGGCTCGCGGCGATATGTGGGGTTATTTCCTCAGCCGTCCCATCAGCATTATCCTTGCTATTGCCATTCTCTTTGCCTTTGCTCTGCCCTTTATCACCAAAAAGGGAAAAAAGAAAGAAAAAACATAATCACCCGCTGGGAGGTTGGAAAAATGAGCTTAAACACGATGACAAAACGTGAGCGCATTCAGGCTGCGCTGAACAAGCAGGAGGTCGACCGTATTCCCGTCAGCATATGGCACCATATGCCGGAGGTGGATCAGGACCCGGTGGAACTCGCGGATCGCTCCATTCGGATTGCGCACACGTTCAATTATGACTTTATCAAAATGATGCCGTTTGGCTTTTACGGCTGCCAGGACTACGGCGTGAGCATCAAGTTCCACTGCACGCCTACCGAGACGGCCAAGCCCAGAAAGTATGCTATCAATACGCCGGAAGAGTGGCTGCAAATCGAGCCGCTGCCTGCGTACTACGGCACTTATGGCAAGCAGGTTGAGTTTACGCAGCAGCTCAACAAGCAGCTCAAGGGCGAGGACATTCCCTACATCCAGACAATCTTCAGCCCTCTGACGACCTGCAAAAAAATCGCCGGCGAGCGTGTATTTGACGATATGCGCAAGTATCCCGAGTATCTGCATCAGGCGCTCCGTGCCGTTACGGAAACGACGATCAACTTTATTAAGGCAAACATTGATGCGGGTGTTTCCGGCTTCTTCTTTGCCACGCAGTGCTCCAGTTACGACTGCTG
>CAVIVK010000348.1:0-3120 GCA_963645975.1 Bifidobacteriaceae bacterium
GCAATGGGGCGCCCGCGGCAAGCAGCGGCGAAAATGTCTCCGCAGCAGAAACTGCCGACACCAATAATGGCAATGGTACTGGTACTGCGCTGATAGTTCCGGAAAGCCCAGCGGCGACCGATCCATGGTATGACTACGCCTGGGCATACGAAGATTCGGATTATGTGGAGATCATCCGTTTGGGTGCCGCCGGATCCCGTTGGATTTTTGACATGACGCTTCCGGGAGCCAATATGGATCTGACCGTTAAACAAATTTACATCAACGACATGGTTGACGGTCAAAAAATCGAGGATTCTCTCCTGAGTGATGATGTTATAAAATATATGGCGGAGCTTAACGATATTACCGGAGACGAAGTGATACTTCGCGCCGGAAAATCGCTGATTTTTGAAGACGGGCACCCGTACGTCACGGATTTTAATGGTCGAGAGATCGTTTTTGTGCTGCAAGCGGCTTCCGGAGAAACCGTGCGTTATTCGTACATTTTTGAGCTTACGGAAAATCCCGCGTTGTCCGCAGACTACAACGACAGCGAAAAGGATCTTTCCCTGCTTCGCCATAATGCGGAATACGCTGTAAAAATCTTCGACGGCGTATACTGGGTGCCGGCGGTTTCCCTTGGGGAAAGCCGCTATACGAATGCAGAAATTGCCGCAATGCTTGATGATTCTCCGGAGGAAAAGCAGGCCAAGATCGGAACGCTCTATGAGGCATTGCAGCTGTATCAGATCGGCGATTTCCGTTCGGCAGACGATAATGTGTACATTTCCGAAAACGGGATCCGCTGGGAATACCATACGCCGGGGCGCAACGCCGTGATCAACAACCGCGGCTGCTGCGCCACGGATTCCGCATGGCTGCGCTACCTGCTGGACGGAGATTACGATGAGATCGGATATATCTCCACCTCCCAGCGCGACGGCAGCGGACACGTCTATAACTACATTCGAGATGGCGAATGGTACTATACCATCGACCTCACGCACTACCGCAACGACTGGATCGCCACAGCCGAGGAAAACGGCGATCTTGACACCTATTCACAGTCTGACATCGTTCTCGGCAACATTCACCGCACAAAAGATCTTGCCAATTTTGTAAACTTTGTGCAGGACGCCTTCCAGGCCGTCTCCGCAGAGCCGCCCGGACTGATGTTTCAGCTCACCTGCGAGGATGTAACGCCCCTGGACGGCATACGTTCCCAAGACGGTGTGACCATTGTTCGTCCGGAAAGCTATGAGCCGTATGTTACCTGCATTTTCGATGACGATACCGACAATCTGACGTACGCTTATGTCCCGGACCCTACGAACACGCCGAAGTATTAAGTTCAGCGGGTACATACCGGCAGGGCTGCTTACGGGAAAAACACGATACGGAAAACTGAGTAAAAAAGTACCGAAATTGCTTGATTTCGGTACTTTTTTCTTTATATTTATTTGGCTGAATGGCCGTTTTTTCGACTTATTGTTATAAAAGCCCCTGATGGATGCACAGGACGATATAGTCGGCGATCATGGCGATGAACTCGCCGTTCGTCGGCTTGCCCCGATTGCCGGAGACCGTGCCGCGGAAGATCTTCTGCCGCACGTCCTCGTCCCCGCGGTCCCACGCGACCTCGATCGCGTGCCGCATCGCACGCTCCACGCACGTGGGCGATGTGGAAAACCGTCTGGCGATCTCCGGGTAGAGCACTTTCGTTATTCCGGCTACAGAGCCCGCGTCCCGGATCGTGAAGAGGATCCCTTCCCGCAGGTACTGGTAGCCTTTGATATGCGCCGGAACGCCGATCTCGTGGATGATATCCGTAACGACGCTTTCCAGCGGATGACCCATATATTCTCCTCCCGGTTTGGCGGGCTCGCTCTGTCCGGCATGCCCGGCGGGAGGCTGATCTTTCTTCTGTGCGCACTGCCGCAGATGCGCGATCAGCTCTGCGGTATCGCAGGGCTTCGGCAGAAAATAGGCTGCGCCGAATTTGGCGCACTCGGCAACAACGTGGGCGTTGACGAACCCGGTGAGAACGACCACCGGCGGCGCGCTCTCCTGCGCGGCCAGCCGCCGCAGCACGCCCAGTCCGTCCAGCCGCGGCTGCACCAGATCCAGCAGCACAATGTCCGGACGAAGGGATTTGATCTTTGCAAGAGCTTCCAGTCCGTCTGACGCGGTGTCCGCCGCTTCCATGTCTCTCTCCCTGGAAAGCTGCTCCGTCATCATCTGCTGGAACTCCCGGTTCGGGTCGGCGATCAGCACTCGAAGTTTCATAGTATCGCCTCCATATCGATTTTTTCTTCTGCTGATCCATTGCCACTATAATTTAGCACCGGATCATCGATTTTTCAACAAAACACCCATAAATATGACGTTAATTCGTTCGACATAATTCGACATGGCCACTCCCCTTTGGCGTTTTTGGATAATTCGATAAAATGGTTTCGCCCGCAAACAATGTCTGCGGGCGAAACCATTTTTTCTTATTTATCCGCCGGGGCTATTACGGTTCCCCGAAGGTCGTCCAGTCCAGCTGCGATCTGTCCAGCGGATACTCTGTCAGGATATAGCAGTTATCGCCGGTCTCCTGATGGAGCAGCTTATACTCCACGCCCTCCGGAATGGCGTATGCGGCGTTCTGGTCGTCGAACACGTTGGGATAATGCTGTCCGGGAGAGGTGTGGGCGAGTGCCATGCACACGCCGCCGTACAGCTCCGGGATGCGGTCGCCGTAGTCCTCCAGCCGGTCCAGCTCCATTACGGGGAAGTCGTTATCCGGCTGGTAATTTGCGAACATGTACCAGCTGAAGTCCACGATGTAGTACTTTCCCTGATACTTGAAGTAGTTGTAGACGTGGCCGCCGCCGTCCCCGATATAGTACGCCTGAAGAATGAAGCCAACTTCTTCGTAATCGCCCTCCAGCAGGTAGTTGGCGAGGTTCGCGGCGGAGCCGCAGTTGGTCGTGCGGGTCTGCATCACCTGGAAAGCGTTCAGATTATAGTGCCATTCCTGCCCGTCGATCACTTTTGCCCTGTCGCCGTGACAGTCTCCGTACTGTCCGGCCAGCATGAGCATCAGCACGTCGGCCGCGGTTTTCACCCGCTCTTTCACCTGCTCCGGCTCCA
>CAVIVK010000349.1:0-3101 GCA_963645975.1 Bifidobacteriaceae bacterium
GCTGCTGCTGCAGCGGCTGAACGGGCAATACGCGACGCGGTGGGAGTGGGTTTTCGCCGCATCGATTCTGGCGCTGATCCCCGTGATCGTTCTGTTTGTGATTTTTCAGCGGAAAACGGTCGTCGGCGGGCTGACGCAGGGGGCTGTGAAAGGATAAGCGGATGCAGACGATCACCTGTCATTTTGACAAAGCACCATACCTGTCCGGTGAGCCGGTACGGCTGACTCTGCCGGAAAATTCCGCATCGCCGTCGGTGACTTTCTTCCGCATGGAGCAGAAAATCGCGCTCCGCACCATCTGGCAGGACGGCGTACTGGTTTTGCCGGATGTGCCGCCCGGAGGCTACGGCGTGCGCGTCAGCACCTCGGACGGCGTTTGGGAGGGCGCGTTCGACGTCGTTTCCGACCGCCGCGCGGAGATACGCTACGGTTTTCTCTCGGACTTCTCTCCGCTCGACGCGGATACGGCGGACGTAGCGTGGATGCGCGATCTGCACCTCAACGCCGTGCAGTTTTACGACTGGATGTACCGGCACGATAAGCTGCTGCCGCCGGGCGAGCAATACGATGATCCGATGGGGCGAGCAACGGATCTTCGCGTCATCGCAAAGAAAATCGAAGCCTGCAAAGCCTGCGGCATCCGGCCTCTGGCCTACGGCGCGGTATACGCCGCGACGAAGGACACCTTCAAGGCGCATCCGGAGTGGGGTATGTACACGATGGACGCGCAGCCGATGACGTTTGCCGGGTGGCTCTACTATATGAATGTTGCGCCTTCCTGCGGCTGGGCGGAGCATATCGTTGAAGAATTCCGCAGCGCTGTGCGCTTCGGTTTTTCCGGCATCCACATGGATACCTATGGCTTTCCCAAGCGCGTCTGGGATGCGCAGCACCGGCCTGTGGAGCTGGCGGACGAATTTCCGCGCCTGATCGACGCGGCGGCGCGGGCCGTCCGCGAGGAAACACCCGACGGCGGCGTGATCTTCAACGCCGTCAACAACTGGCCGACGGAAACGGTCGCCAGAGCGGCGCAGGACGCGGTGTATATCGAGGTCTGGCCGCCGCACGACACCTATTTCGACCTCTATCGGCTGATCCGCGAAGCACGTCTTCTCTCGCACCGGAACGTCATCCTTGCCGCGTATCTGAAGGCGTTTCAGGCCGGGGACGCGCTCGCTGCGGAGCGCTCGTTCCGCCTCGCGTGGGCGGTGATCTCCGCCTCCGGCGGAACGCAGCTCGTTTTGGGGGAGGATCGGAGCCTTCTGCGCGACAGCTACTACGTCAACTATGCCCATCTGCGGGAGAGCTTTCTTCCAACGGTGCAGCGCTGCTGTGATTTTCTTGTCCGATACAAGGATCTGCTGTATAATGATCCCGGTATGGATATCGGCAAAACGGCCTCCGGCGGCATTAACGAGGATGTCCGCTTTTTCTCGGATGCGTGCGTCTTCTCCACAGACGGCCAGACAGATACGGTCTGGACGATCCTTCGTGAATCGTACGGACGGCTGACTCTCCACCTCGTCAACCTGACCGGCAACAACGCCCTGTGGAACGAGGGAAAACACGAACCGGTGCCGGCGACGGGCATTTCCGCTGCCATCCGTCTCGACCGGCCGGTGCGCGGCATATACTGCGCCTCGCCGGATGACGAAACGCTGGAGGCGCGGAACCTGCCCTATACGGCAGAACAGACGGAGACCGGCTGCATCTATACCGTAAAGCTGCCCGACGTGCGTTACTGGACGGCGGTGTGGGTGCAACTGGAGGAATAACAATGCTTCTGTCTTACAACGCAGATCTGCTTCCTCGTGTGCGGATGCTGGGACGGATCAACTATACCGAGCCGTGGATCCACTTTTCACGGACGATCAACGAGTATGTCCTGTATGTCATCCGCGACGGGAACATGTATCTGCGGGAGGACGGAATTCTCTATCATCTCAAGGCGGGCAATTTTTTCCTGCTCGAGCCGGGACTGTGTCACGAGGGGTACCAGCGCGCGACCTGCAACTACTATTATGTGCATTTCACCCACCCGGAAATGGCGCGCGTCGAGGATGAGGACGCGGCCATGGCATCGCTTGCGGAAAAGCGCCGGATGAGCCTCGTGAGCTATAATCTGGACGACGCGGATCCCACCGATCCCATTACGTATCTCCCCAAGCAGTTTCACCTGCCGCGAAGCGAGTCCAATGCAACGCTCCGCACGGCGCTGGACTGCTATAATGCCCGCGAGGAGCACTATAAGCGCCGCGCTGCGGCGCTGCTGCATTCGTTCTTTCTGGAAACGGCGCACGAGCATCTGCTCGCCTGCGGCTCTGCGCAGGGGAAAAAGGTGAAAAAATCGGAGATCGTGGCCGAGCGGCTGCTCCATTATCTCAACGAAAATTACGCGCGTCCGCTCTCGAGCCGCGAGATCGAAGACGTTTTTGAGATGAATTTCGACTATATGAACCGCGTCTTTTCCCGCCTGACCGACGCGCCGATCTTCACCTATCTCAACATGCTGCGCATTTATAACGCAAAGCAGCTGATCGCGACAACAGATCTGCCGTTTCAGGAGATCGCATATCTTGTCGGGATCGACGACCGGTACTATTTTTCCAAGCTGTTTCGCAAAATTACGGGCATGAGCCCGTCAGAATATTATAAGGAAGTGAGGAACCGCAGCGATGCAGGAAAGCTATAGATCCGCGGGCTTTGTGCGCCTGTGCTTTGAAAAGCTGCTGCCGCTGATCGTGCTGAATCTTCTTTTCCTGCTGACGTGTCTGCCGGTGGTGACGGTGAGCGCCGGATGGACGGCGCTGTGCAGCGCCTGCCAGGGGCTGCTGCTGGACGAAAAACAGCCGTACCGCCGTTTTTGGAGCAGCTTCCGTGCGAATTTTCTTCCGTCACTTTTGCTCGGCGTGATCTTCTTTGCCGGTCCGGCGGCGATCCTTTACGGCGGTTGGTTTTACTTCCATCTTTCAAAGGGAGCGGGGATCGCGGTGGCAATATCCTGCTTCTGCCTGATTTGCAGCTATCTTCTGTGGTGCGCCGGGGCTTTTGCCTTTTCGATGCTGGCACGGGTGGAGCTGAGGCTTTCGGCATTGCTGAAA
>CAVIVK010000350.1:0-3040 GCA_963645975.1 Bifidobacteriaceae bacterium
AAAGGGCTTGCCGCCTGCTATTCACAGACAACAAGCCCTTTCGGTGGCTTGAACAATTTGCGCTTAATTTATTTGTCTAACTTTTTGGGGTCACTTCATTTAAGCTCCGGCGATTTTGCCATATTTAAGGAATCATCAGAAGATCGCGACGACAGCGCCGTTGTATGTCTCGGCGATGTAGTTCTTCACGGTCTCGGACTGGAGAGCGTTGACAAGAGCAACCGTCTTGGTACTGTCCTTGTCGGCCTCGCGGACGGCGACGACGTTGGCGTAGGTCTGGGCGGCATCACCGGAGGCGTCCTCAATGGCGAGAGCGTCGGCAACCTTCAGACCGGCGGCCAGCGCGTAGTTGCCGTTGATGACGGCGAGCGTGCCGGCATCGCTGTTGGCGAGCTGGGTCGGAACCATGTCGGCCTGCACGGGAACAACGTTGTAGCCCTTCGCGTCAACGATATCGAGATGGCTGACGCCCTTTTCCGCGGAAGCATCTTCCGGCAGAGTGATGAGGCCTTCCTGGGCGAGGAGGAGGAGTGCCCGGGTCTCGTTGCTGTCGTCGGCGGGGATCAGAATGGTAGCGCCCTCGGCGACTTCGTCAAGAGAGGAAACGCCGTTGCCGAAGAGACCGAACGGCTCATAGTGGATGAGACCGGCGGAGACGAGGTGCGTGCCGTTGCTGGCGTTGAAGCTGTTCAGGTACGGGGTGTGCTGGAAGTAGTTGGCGTCAAGCTCGCCGTCCTCGAGAGCGGTGTTGGGCAGAACATAGTCATCGAAAACCACGATGTTGAGTTCGTAGCCTTCCTCGGCGAGGAGGGGCTTGATCTGCTCAAGGATCTCGGCGTGCGGGGTAGAGGAAGCGCCGACGGTAATGGTCTCCTTCGCAGCGGGTTCTTCCGCAGGGGTCTCAGCCGGCGTCTCGGAGGCGGGAGCCTCGGTGGCGGCGGGGGCTTCGGTAGCGGACGGGGTGGAGGCGGAGCCGCAGGCGGCCAGCGCGAGCAGCAGAGCAAGAGCGAGGACAACAGAAAGAACTTTTTTCATTTTGATGTATCTCCTTTTCTTTGGATTCAAAAAATAATTTTATATCATCAGGCGGAGGTGCGCTTGTCCGTTTTGCGGACAATGTACATTCCGACTTCCTGAATGACCTGAACAATGATGATGCACAGCAGCGCAGCGAACCAGATGATATCCTGATTGAAGCGCTGGTGGCCGTAGACGATGGCGATCTGGCCGAGGCCGGTGCCGCCGATCGTGGCGGCCATGGCGGAGTAGCCGAGCACCGTGACCATCGAGATGACAGCACCGGTAATGAGCGAGGGCTTTGCTTCCGGGACGAGCACCTTGGTGATGATCTGGAACCGAGGCGTGCCCATTGCTTCAGCGGCTTCAATTACGCCCTTGTCGACCTCTTTGATGGAGGATTCAACCATACGCGCCACATAGGGAGCCGCGGCGATCACGAGCGTTACGATCACGGCCTTGTTGCCGAGCGACGTGCCGACGATGAACTTTGCCACCGGCAGCATCGCCACCATGAGAATGATGAACGGCACGCTTCGGAAAGCGTTGATGAGGATGCTGAGAATTTTATTGAGCACCGGCATCGGATGGATGCCATCCTTATCGCTCACGCAGAGAAGCAGACCCAGCGGCAGGCCGAGGACATAGGCAAACACCGTGGAGATCACGGTAAGATAAATCGTCTGCCATACGCCGAGCAGAAACAGATTCTGCTGCCAGAGCTTTACAAACATATCGGAAAACATCCCATCACACCTCCTCAAAGGAGACGCCATCCTGCTTCAGCCACGCGCGGGCGCGCTCGGCGCTCGCTTCGTCGGCGGGAAGCTCCAGAATCGTCTGCCCATAAATTTTGCCGTCGATCTCGCGGATGTCCGCGGAGACGATGTTAACCGGGGTCTGGCACTCCATAATAAGGCTTGCCACAACGGGGTGCCGCGTCGTTTCGCCGTTGAAAGCGAGGCGGATTCGTTTTCCGCCGGGGGTGAATACCGGCGCGATGCTGACGCCGGGGAGAATCAGCTCGCGGGCGATTTTGGACTGCGGGTTGGTGAACACCTGGCTCACCGCGCCAAGCTCGGCGATCTGGCCATGGTCGATGACAGCCACGCGGTCGCAGATCTGATCGATGACGCGCATCTCATGCGTGATGACGATCACCGTGACGCCCATTGTGCGGTTGATCTCTTTCAAAAGAGAGAGGATCGACTGTGTGGTCGTGGGGTCGAGCGCGCTTGTGGCTTCGTCGCAGAGAAGGTACCGGGGCTTTGTTGCCAGCGCGCGGGCGATAGCCACGCGCTGCTTCTGTCCGCCGGAGAGCTGCGAGGGATATGCTTTGGCGCGGTCGGCAAGGCCGACAACGGAGAGAAGCTCCATCGCGCGTTCCACAGACTCTTTCTTCTTCCATCCGGCAATTTCCAGCGGGTAGCACACGTTCTGGAGAACGGTGCGCTGCGCGAGAAGGTTGAAGCCCTGGAAAATCATCCCGATCGAACGACGGATAAGCAGCAGCTCCTTTTGGGGAAGCTTCGTTAGATCCTTGCCGTCTACGATCACGGAGCCGGAGGTCGGACGCTCCAGCAAGTTGATGCATCGCACCAGCGTGGATTTGCCCGCGCCGGAAAGGCCGATGATGCCAAATATTTCGCCGTCCTCAATCGTGAGGGAGATGTTGTGCACGGCGTGGATCTGTCCCTCGCCTTCGCCGAAGTCCTTGGTCACGTTCTGAAGCTGGATCAAAAGCGAACCCTCCTAACAAACAAAAAAGCAGGCTGCCATTTTGGCATCCCGCTTCACAAAACCACAGTTCCGGTTTTCCCGGACTGCGCCTTTTTATCCCTGAAAAGCAGTCAGCAAATGGCCATCGGAACGCGCAGCAAAGCTGCGCATGCACATCATCATGTTCATGCACATCTCGGTCATCATGCTGGCGAACGTACGACGCATTGGCTGAGCTCCTTCCCACTAGAATCAAGTTGTCTGCATTATATCCCTACGGTTTTTGTCTGTCAATACACTTTAA
>CAVIVK010000351.1:0-3028 GCA_963645975.1 Bifidobacteriaceae bacterium
GGACTGTCCGCAGCGGTGGATTTTCTGAGCGAGATCACCCCCGCCGCCATCCACGCGCACGAGACGGCGCTTATGAGCGCATTTTATAATAAGGTATCCGCCCTGCCGAATGTGACGGTGTACGGCGACTTCACGGGCGACCGCGCGCCGATCGTCACGCTCAACATCGGCGACATGGATTCCGGCGAGGTGGCGGAGATACTGTCCGACGATTACGGTATCGCCGTGCGCTCCGGCGCGCACTGCGCGCCGCGGATGCACGAGGCGCTCGGTACCGTCTCGCAGGGCGCGGTGCGCTTTTCGTTCGGCTGGTTCAATACGATGGAGGAAGCGGAACAGGCGGCGGACGCCGTCCGCGATATTGCCCTATGAGAGTACGCGAAAAGAAAGAATACGTGATTTTCACATTCCACACGACGGCCGCCGCGATGGCGACGGAAAAGCTCTGCCAGGAGCGCAATATTCCGGGACGGCTCATCCCCGCGCCTCGGAGCATTACTGCCGACTGCGGCATTGCCTGGGCGGTGCCGCCGGAGGAACGCGAGCGCATTGAAAACGAGCCGGGGCTTCCGGAGATCGCGGGCGTATACCTGCGCGAGCTTTGAGAGGAGAGAGCCATGCAGACACTCAATCTCAAGCAGCTCGAAGCCTTCTGCGCCGTGGTGGAGCGCGGCAGCTTCACCGCCGCGGCGGAGGCGCTCTATCTCGCGCAGTCCACCGTGAGCGGCCACATTCTCTCGCTCGAAAAAGAGATCGGCGTACCGCTGCTCATCCGCTCCGGCAAACGCCGCATCTCGCTCACCGAGGAGGGGCGGCGCGTATACGACCACGCGCACACCATTCTCCAGAGCTGCACCGAGCTCTCCCGCGAGCTGGAGGAGCAGACCTCCCGCGAGGTATCCCTCGCGGCGTCGTCCATCCCGATGCAATACATTCTCCCGCAGCTCATCGCCGACTTTCACCGGGAAAACCCGGACTTTCGTTTTCTGCTCCGCGGCGGGGACAGCACGAGCGTCCACCGCGCAGTATTGCAGGGCGAAACGCACATCGGCTTTGTCGGCGCGGTGATGAACGCGCGCGAGCTCGTCTATGACTGCATCGCCACCGACCCGCTCGTGCTCGTCGCGCCCGACACGCCGCGCTACCGCGCCATGTTTGACGCCGGAGAGACCGGCAACGCCCTTCTGGCCGAACCGCTCATCTTTCGCGAGGGCGGCTCCGGCACCCAACTCGCCGGGCAGAAGTTCTTCACCGAAAACGGCATCGACTCCGGCTCTCTCAACATCGTCGCGCGCATGGATAAAAGCGAGGCGGTGCTGCGCGGCGTGGCGTGCGGGCTCGGCTGCGCCGTCGTCTCCGGTCTCGCCGCGAGCGCAACGAAGGAGCTCTTGTCCTTCCCGCTCGTCGGAAAAAACAACGAGCGCGAGATCTATATGATCCGCGCCCGTGACCGCCGCCCGACGAAGTCCGCGCGCGCGTTCATCGACTTCCTGCTTGACCGCCGGGCGCGGCATTGATCGGATCTTTTATCTGTTTTACCGATTGAATCAACAGCAATATCCGATTTACCGGTTGGCATTTTTCGGGAATGCGCCGTATAATGAATCCACGATTTTTGAAAAAAGAGAGAGGGAAAACACTTTATGAAATCGTGGTTTAAAAACAATTGGCTGATCCTCGTCACCGGACTTGTGATCGGTCTCGCGGCGCTCGTCCTGGGCGCGCACGGCAACCCCGGCAACATGGGCTTCTGCATCGCCTGCTTCCTGCGCGACACGACCGGCGCTCTCGGTCTGCACGGCGCGGAGGTCGTGCAGTATTTCCGCCCGGAGATCGTTGGCATCCTGCTCGGCTCGCTCATCGCAGCGGTTGCGGCGAAGGAATTCAAGGGCCGCGGCGGCTCTTCCCCGATGATCCGCTTCATTCTCGGCGCATTCGTTATGATCGGTGCGCTGATGTTCCTCGGCTGCCCGCTGCGTATGGTCATCCGTATCGGCGGCGGCGACTGGAACGCCCTCGTCGGTCTCGTCGGCTTCATCGCCGGCATTCTTGTGGGCGTTGTGTTCCTCCGGAAGGGCTTCACGCTTGGCCGCAGCTATAAGCAGACGCTCGCCGAAGGCGCCGCCTTCCCGGTCATCTATGTGCTGCTGTTTGTGTTCTGGCTCGCCGCTCCGGCGCTCTTCAAGTTCTCCGAAAAAGGCCCCGGCAGCATGCATGCCGCGTGGGGTCTCGCGCTCGTCGCGGGTCTCGTTGTCGGCGCGCTCTGCCAGCGCAGCCGTATGTGCATGGTCGGCGGCATCCGCAACGCCGTCATGTTCAAGGACTTCGGCCTCGTCGCCGGCTTCGTGACGATCATCCTCACGGTGCTCGTCGGCAATCTCATTCTCGGCAAGTTCAACCCCGGCTTCACCGGACAGCCCGTTGCGCACAGCGACGGCGTCTGGAACTTCCTCGGCACCGCCCTCATGGGCTGGGGCTGCGTCCTGCTCGGCGGCTGCCCGCTGCGTCAGCTCATTCTCGCCGGCCAGGGCGAGAGCGACAGCGCCATCACCGTTCTCGGCATGATGTGCGGCGCGGCGTTCTGCCACAACCTGAAGCTCGCCTCCTCGGCAGACGGCCCGACCGGCAACGGCAAGATCGCCGTGATCGCCGGCTTCGCCGTGGTGCTCGTAATTTCGCTGCTCTTCACGAAGAAAGCGGAGGAATGACCCATGAAAACCGTTGATGCGAGAGGCTTTGCCTGCCCCCAGCCGGTCATCATGGCGCAGAAGGCGATCAAAGCGAATGCCCCCAGCGAGCTGGAAGTGCTCGTTGACAACAAATGCGCCGTGGAAAACGTCACGCGCTTCGGCGAGAGCCAGGGCTACACCGTGACCGTTGCCGACGGTGACGACGATGATTTCGCCGTCACGCTGCGCAAATAACCTTACCCCCTTTTACGGCTCTCCTGCCTCGCGGCGGGAGGGCCGTTTTATCTGCCATATTCCGGCAATCGCCGTCAAAACTTGACCAACACGGCAAAGTCTGA
>CAVIVK010000352.1:0-3000 GCA_963645975.1 Bifidobacteriaceae bacterium
CACTCTTTCATCCCTATTTGTGCGGACGCAATGCGGCCGAATGGTTGATTAAAATGAAAGATTACAATCCGAACGATTGGCTGCCAAGAAAAGAAGAGATTTTGGCTCTGCTGCTCAAAGAGGCGCAGTTCAAGGAAAAAACCGAGACAATCCGCGTAGAGGATGGTCTGGGGCGCGTGCTGGCGGAAGACCTTGTCTCGCGTGTAACGCTGCCGAACACAACAAACTGCCGCTGGGACGGTGTGGCCGTCCGATTTGACGATTTCGCCAACGGAATTCCGGACACCTCCGGGTGGGTCTGCGGACGCGAATACGATTTTGGAAATACCGGCATTGCGATGAAGGACGGCTTCGACACGCTCATCGTGATCGAGGACGTGGAGATCGACGATGCCGGACGCCTCACGCTCAGGCGCGTTCCGAAGCAGCGCGGTGAGTTCACCATACCGGTGGGAAGCACGCTGCGGGAGGGCGAAGTCCTTGCCAATGCATACGAAAAGCTCACGCCGAACCATCTTGCCGTCATCGCCATGGGCGGCCACCGTATGATAAAGGTACTCAAGCGCCCGATTGTGGCGGTCATCCCCAGCGGCAATGAGCTTGTCCCCATCGCCATGGAACTGCCCCGCGGGAAAAACTGGGAAACGAACAGTATTATGCTTGCCGCCAAGATTCAGGAGTGGGGTGGCGAACCACTCGTATACGGCATCGTTCCGGATAATTATGATATGCTGCTTCGGACGCTGCACGACGCAGCGTCCCGTGCAGATATGGTGCTCTTCAACGCCGGCTCCTCCAAGGGCACAGACGATCATGCTTATGAAGTGCTGCGCGACGCGGGCAAGCTTTACTTCCACCGCGTTTCCTATGGGCCGGGACACCACACGGCATTTTCCGTTGTGGACGGTGTGCCGGTGCTGGGGCTGGTCGGTGTCCCGGGCGGTGCCGATTTCAATGCCGACTGGTACGGAAGCGCACTAATCCGCAAATATTATCACCAGCCGGTCAAGGCGCCTATGCGCGTGACTGTGACAGTAACAAACGACCAGATCCCCCATGTAGGCATCGCCGCACGAAACGACGGCAAGGATAAGATCGAGAAGAAAACGCCGACAAGAAGTGGCGTACAGATGTACGTTCGGCTTCGCGTATGGCAGGAAAACGGGAAGTTTTACGGGAAGTTCCACGGAAAAGGCGATATTTACCGCACAGGCTTTGTCGATGCAAACGCCTATGCCTGTCTCCCGTCCGGCACACCGCCTATCAAAGCGGGCGATACGCTGGAGGTGTTCCTCCGCTACTCCTATGAGGACAGTCTTGCGGAGACAATCGGCTGAGACGTAACGCAAAAAAACGCTCATGGAGAATAAAAAAAAGACCGGCGCTGCGACAGTACAGCGCCGGAACTACTGGATTCTGGTCGGGCTTGCCGCAGTCCTCATCGCGCTCATTTTCATATCTCTCGGCACGGGGCGGTACAGCATCGCCTTTGCCGACACGCTGCGGATCGTGAAGAGCGTGTTTGTGCCAACGGAGAAAACCTGGACGCCTATCATGGAGACCATGGTGCTGAACGTCCGCCTGCCGCGCATTGTCGCGGCGGTGATGGTGGGCACGGCACTTTCCGTTTCCGGCGCGATCTATCAGAGTATATTCCGCAATCCTCTCGTTTCGCCGGATATGCTGGGCGTGTCGTCCGGCGCGTGCGTCGGCGCAGCAGCTGGCATTCTGCTGCATCTGTCCGGGCTGCAAATTCAGCTTATGGCGCTTTGCGGCGGACTTGCCGCCGTCTGTATTGCTGTAACAATCCCGAAACTTTTCAAAAACAAATCCACGCTTATTCTTGTGCTGTCCGGTGTTCTTATTTCCGGCTTCATGGGTTCGATCGTGTCAATGATCAAATATCTCGCCGACCCGGAAAACGAACTTGCTGACATTGTCTATTGGACCATGGGCAGCTTTTCGAGTGCCCGCTGGGAGGACGTCACGCGGTATGGTCCCGCCATCGCCGTGGTTCTTCTTGTTCCGTTTTTGCTGCGCTGGCGGCTTAACATCATGTCGCTTGGGGAGAAGGAAGCGTTTTTCCTCGGCATCAATGTACGGCGGACACGGGCAATATTTATCTTCTGCGCAACGATCCTTACATCGACAGCGATCTGCATCTGCGGAACGATCGGCTACGTTGGGCTGATCATCCCGCATTTCTGTAGGCTTCTTTCCGGCGCTGACAACCGGACGGTCGTCCCTGCATCCATTCTCGCAGGGGGCAGCTTTATGCTTCTTGTTGATACGCTTGCCCGCAGCGTGTCCGCCTCGGAAATACCACTAAGCATCTTTACCGGCGTGTTTGGCGTGCCGCTCTTCATCGTGCTTCTGCTCGCGCAGAAAACACGGCTGGAGTGAGAGGAGCGAAACGATGCAGAATAACATACTGGAAGTGAAAAACGCCGCGTTCTCCTATGACGCAGCAAAAACGCCGCTGTTTTCCGACGTAAGCTTTACGCTCACTCCCGGAGAAAGCTTCACAATTCTCGGCGCGAACGGGAGCGGTAAATCGACGCTTCTCAACTGTATTAGCGGTCTGTACCGTCTGCGGCACGGAGAAATTCAAGTGGCAGGGCGTGCGCTTTCCTCGCTTAGTGACAGCGAACGGGCAGCAAAGATCAGCTATGTATCCCAACAGCAGACTCTTGCCTTTGACTTTACCGCTCGGGAATTCATCCTCATGGGCCGCACGCCGCACATCGGCGCGCTGCACATGCCAGGAGAAGAGGAATATGCGCGGGTCGAGGAAATTCTCCGCCGCATGAATATTTCTCATCTGGCAGATAAAAGTATGCAGCGGATTAGCGGCGGTGAGCGGCAACAAATACAGATCGCCCGTGCGCTTGCGCAGGAGCCGGAGCTTTTGCTGCTCGACGAGCCGACGAACCATCTCGATTACGGAAATCAGATAAAAATTTTAGCGCTCATTTCCGAGCTGACACGCAAGAGCAACAT